>JALZUV010000127.1 GCA_023301245.1 Rickettsiales bacterium | reverse complement strand
AAAAAACTAACTTTACGTATTAGTTATGAATATCACGTTTCTCTTATCTTTTTTTATATAGGTTCTGGCAAAAATTATGCGCCGAACGAAAATTATAAGTGCGGCGTAAAATGCTGCAAGAACCTGTAAAAAATAGGTAAGAAAAATAATCGGCGAATGTTGCCAGCTTTATGCATCAGCGTGCATAAAGCAAGAAACACTCTATCCTAATCATAACATGAGTTTATGAAGAAAACGTTACAGTATAATATTGAAATATATAAAATTTATGCCGAAACAAAAATAGAATCTTTTGCCTTAGATTCCGGCGTGGCCGCAACGGGCTGGGCGGGGTTTTGAGGATTCTGTGCAGCTTGCGCAGAATAACTTGGCGTTAGTGAATTTTCGCCCGCTTTTACTTGTTCGTCAATTTCGCCCCATGCGCCGCGCATGGTTTTTAGTTCGGCAATGACGCTATCTAAAATTTTCATATCGTTCGTGCGCTGCACATAAATAATGCGCGAATCAAGCGATGAATAATAATCGTAAAGTAGTGGGGCAATCTCTCCACCATGAGTATAATCCAGCGAACCTTGAAGGCCTAAAAGCACTTCTGAAACTTTATTTAAAAGATTAAAACGATCTTCAATTCTTTTTTCATCAATCGCAAGTTTAGCCTGCTGCATAAAGCGAATGGCACCATCATAAAGCATAACAACTTGGCGTGTCTTGGGCACAGTGGCACTGGCTACATTATACGCTTTATATTGTTGTATTTTATCGAAAGCCATTTTATTCCCTTTTATCCCCTTACTTTACTATTGTACCGTGAAGTTATTAACAACTGGTTACGTTATAAAGTTTATTTCTAATTATTTGCCGCGTTTGCCTGCGCATCTAGCGATTGTAAAATTGTATTCGTCGAACTAATTAATGATTCTAAATTCGCAAAACGCGTTAATTGCTGCTCGCGAAAACGCTCAACAGCTTCATCAATTCTTATAATATCTGCTTCAAGGCGCTGATCAGAAGCGATCAAGCTATCTAGCTCTGCGGCAATTGCCCCCTCTTCTTCATCTAAGGCGCTTTCTAATGCATTATATATTCTATCGCCAACCCCTTGGCTTATATTGATAGAAGCCGTTGCATCGGTAGAGCCACCATAAATAAGCTCCAACCCTTCGAGTGCGGTGCCTTGTTGGCCTGTCACTAAAAAACCGCCACCAGGAATGGCGCTAACATCAACCGCATCTGTGCCCCCAGCATGTGTCGCCTCATAAATGCCATTGGTAATATCAAGATTAAGCTCGAAACTTGTGACGCTACTCGCATTAGTACGATTGAAAATTTGTATCTCTGAGTTATCACTCACAAAATCAAATTCAAATATATTGCGCACCGACTCAAAGTCGCCAAGAAGTGCATTATCGAGTTTATCAGTATCAAGCACTAAGATATTTCGTGTAAAGGGCGTATCTTCATCGCCCGAAAAATCATCAAACTCGATACCTAAATCGGCGAGACGGTTTGGTTCAACCGCAAGACCATTAACCACTGATGATAGCTCATTAATAACATTATCTACCAACGAACGTAAGGTTGGGCTTTGGCGTAAAACCGCACTTTCTGTCGGAAACCCATCCTCGCCCACTTCGGTTTGACGAGCGAAAAATACGCGCAGCTCATTGTAAGTATCTACAAAATTCAAAATGGCGCTTCTAGCAATTTCTGTATCTGGCTCAACCGAAACCGTTACTTCCGAACCAATCGGCGTATCTTGATTGAGGCTAAAGGTAACATCTTCCACCAAGTCATCAATATTATTGGTTGAGCGGATAATAGTCGTACCGTCAATAGTGAGCTTGGCATCGGTCGCATTTTCTTCAATGGCAAAGCCGATGTTGAAAATACCTACATTTTTCTCTACTTGCGTACTGGTTTCAACAGCGCTTGGCGTGTAAGCAGCATCGCTAGAGAAAACAATTTGATCAATCGCCGTGCCATCTTCACGTGCATAAACACTGATGGTTTGTACGCCGGGTGATTCGACATCAATAAAAGCGGCTTCGCCAGTTTGCTGGGATACGTTTTCGTAAGTAAATACCCCCGCACCGAAACCAGTGATGCCGTTACTAGAATCTGGAACTGATCCATTAAGACCAACGTGCAGCGAGTTATTTGCACTGCCACCCTGCCCACGCACATGAATATAATAGCGACCTGCTTCTGCAAAATCGATGTTATAAATTGTCTCTGGCGCAGTCGTTTCAATGTTCACGCTGTAATTATCTGAATTAGAAGGTTGCGCCGAAATAAAGAATCCGCCAGCAGCATCCACACTTGCACCGCCCGAGAAAGTGTCGCCACTGCGGCTAATATTTTCTATGAAATCTTCGGCCTCAATTACAATCTCGTTGCCAACTTGTTCGTGTTCACCAAGGATGCTGTAATTGTTTTCCGCACCTGTTTCAGTGGTTTTAAATTGTATACGGAAATTACCATCACTTACTTTAATGGTGGTGGCGCGAACACCACTTTCGCCACTTACTGCATTTATTTTTGTGAGCACTTGTTCAAGAGTATCGCCTGCTTCAAGCTCAATATCAACATCATTAGCACCCAGTGTTAATGTGCCAGCATTAAAGGGCAGGCCAACGCCTACGGCAACTTCATTTGTATCTGCTAATTGGAATGTCTCGGTTGTTTTTACACTAAAAGTCGCAACCGACTCAATGCTGATATCATAGTCACTTAATACAGCTCCGGGGGCGGCAGTCGCGCTAAGGTAAGTGCTTGCGGCAACACCATCATTACTGGTTAGCGCCGCATTGCGAAATTCGAAAATATTCTCCGACGCATTATCTACCCCTGGCGGGTTGCGTAATAAAGCCGCCGAATCTTGAAAGTTCGAAATCAACGTACTGAACTCAGTAAAAGCAGTCCGACGCGAGGCATTTTCTTCAAGCGTCTCTTCAAGCTGAACGGCAGGCAATCGCCTTGCTGTGGTAAGGCCTTCAACCAGTGATTCAATATCGAAGCCAGTACTACCGCCACCGACAACTGTTCTGTCTCCAGAGCTGAAAATGTTACCTAATTGTATGCTCGTAATCATGCTTACTCTTTTTTTTTCCTTTAGGCACGAAACCATGTTTTATATGGTTAGGCCGTTAACTCTGTTAGTGAGATTGCAATATCTATACCAATCTCGTTTATCTGTATGGCCGCCTTACTTTATACGCTTGAATCAACGCGCGAGTTATTGCTTTCTACAAAGCGGCTAATATCTGGCTCGGGTATGTAAGTAATGGCACCATCTTTTAAACTTTTAAAGCGCGTTACAAATTGGCCGCTGCTATCTTTAAATATGGTAAAAGTAGTGTCGCTTACTGCATAAACATCTTTGAATGCTGAGGCTGCTTGAACAATCGTATCAAGTCGCTGCTCTGGTGTTTTTTGTGTATCGCTGACCTGTTGTGTTTGGGATAGTCCTAGGCCTTGCGTAGCATTTTGTGCTTTGGGCGACGCCACCGCTACGTTACTTGCCCCGCTCAATACGGGATTGGAAGACTGAGTGTTCACTCTATTAATTTCCATGTTCCCTACTCCTGACTTTCTGTAATGAACCATTGGGATGGGAGCCTTCGCCCCCACCCCGCATAGTTCTTAAACTTAACCGATTAGTTTCAGTAAGTTCTGTGGTAGCTGATTAGCTTGCGCTAATACAGAGATACCAGCCTGCAATTGTACCTGTGCGGTAGCAAATGCAGTTGATTCCGCGGCAATGTCAGTGTCGAGTAGAGCACCACGCGCCGCATCTTGGTTCTGGATTGAACTTTCAACGTTAGCTGATGCAAAATCAAAACGAGATTGCAATGCACCTACATCCGCACGAATCGATGTTACCGTATTAAGGGCTACATCAATTGCATCAGCTGCGATAGCTGCACTTTCTTGGGTAAGAACATCAAGCTGTGCTCCAGCGAAAAGTGAGTTAGTCGATGTGTCACCTACCGCAACAGAAATTGAATCGCTAGAAGTGGCACCTACTTGGAAGCTCAAGCTGCTTGTCTCTCCGTTTAAACCAAACGCTTCTTGGAATGCGGCAGTAACTGCTGCTGCATTATCCACACTAGAAACATCGATTGAGACAGCATTTGAAGAAGCAATGTCGTTGCCACCCGTAACGATTGTAAGAACGTTGTTCGGGTTAGTCGTGCTTTGCAACTGAATAGCAGTGTTGTTATCGAACGTGCTACCAATATTGTTCAAGCTCTCATAACTTTCACCATTAATAACTGCCGTAAATACCGCATCAGAACCATTGGTTGGCGCTGTTACGTTGAACGATTGAATATCAACGTTAGTGAAGTCATCAGAACGCAAATCAACAGATACACCGTCAAGACGAGCAACCTGCACACCATTTACTTCTACGTTAGCACCTGCTTGGAAGCTAGAAATATCACGGCTTTGCACAAAGTCAACATTAGCGAATGAGGTAGTTAGTTGGCTTGCAATACCATCAGCACCTGATTGGCTCGTAACAGAACCAGTATCCACTGCATTCTCACGAAGAGTCAGAGTGAATGAACCACCAGCTACGTTACCATCAGCATCAGAACCATTTAAAGTAATGGTTGTTGCTGTTGTACTTGTAATATCAGTAGCAGCAGAGCTGTAAGTAACATCACCCACTTGGATACTTAACGTTAATGTGTCAGCACTGTTAAAGGTTGCTTCAAACTCACCAAAGTGGCCTTCACCAAGTTCACCAATAAAGGCTTCGTTGTTACGTATTTCAGAGATATCGAAACCAGCACCAGAAGATCCGCCTGTGTTAGCGTTAGCAAGTAAGTTACCACCCACTTCACCTAAACCACGTACACGATCACCACCTAGGCCATCTTGCGCCAAGGCATCAGTCACTGTTGCAGTTCCTGCAGTGAAGTTAGCAGGTGTACCAGCGGTTACCACGGTACTCGTAATTGAGAGACCAGCCGTTCCGCCCAGTTCGCCAGTTGCAAGCACCGCTTCAACCGCACCACCATCGCTACTGAAGCTGAAGTTAGCTAAACGTGCATCATTGTTGCTATTTAAGAATTCAGCAACATTTGCAGCAGTTTCAGCCACATCCGCACCAATTCTAACCAAGCCATTAGCATCAGCTGTACCCACTGCATCAGTAGTGAACTCAACGGTTACGCCACCAACAGTGACAGAATCACCATCTACAGGCACCGCTGTAGCAAGTGTCAATACGGTTGCAGATTCTTCGTTGAACAACTCAACTGCAAGTTCAGGTGTAACAGTAGCTGAAGTGCCGCCAATAGGAGCAAGTGTTGCTTCTGCTTTCGAACTAAATTCAGCACCCGCTGCTGGCTCTACCGAGATAACACCGGCAACATTACTAAACTGGAATGCGGCCAGATCTTCATCAGCATTTAACGCAGCTACGATTGCAGTAGCAGCTGTTGCAGCATCTGTACCAAGGTCAAATGTACCATCACCTGCTACTGAAGCAGCTGCAGTTGCGGTAAATGTTTTACCGGCAACAACCAATGTTTCAGTGTCAACTGATGCACCAGTGATTGTAGCAAAAGTTTGAGCACTAGGGTTCAATGAGATTGCAGTATCTTGAACACTACTTTCAACAGCAGCACCACCGGCAAGATCACCGTTAATAAGCTGCACACCGTTAAAGTTAGTAGATTCAGAAATACGATCGATTTCAGCACTCAATGCCTGGAACTCTTGGTTAAGGAAACTACGCTCTGTATCAGAAAGTGAACCAGAACCCGCTTGCACGGCAATAGCTTTTGCACGTTGTAGAATTTCAGTCTGCTGAGTTAGTGCGCCATCAGCTACTTGAAGCAAGCTTGAAGCCTGCGTGCTGTTGCCCAAAGCAGTACGAAGTGTAGTTACTTGTGTACGAAGTGAAGTACCCACTGAAAGACTGGCTACATCATCCGCAGCACGCGTAATACGCTGACCACTTGATAGACGTGAAATAGAGTCTCCAGCTGCTCTTGACGCATCTTGGATATTACTTCTTGCAGATGAAGCTGCAATGTTTGTGTTAATTGAACTTAAAGACATAATATATTCTCCTACTTGGATTTAAAAAGTTTAATCGGACTACCTGTCCTGTTTGCAATAGCCACTCCGGCCATTAGGACACAGAATAACAACTAAAGATTAACAAACTATTAACGCCCGCAAGTTTTATGTCGATTAATTTGAGCCATTTCTTGTGAAACCTGCAAAATCACGCTATATACGCGGCAGAAACCACACATAATATTTCCGGAGAAAAACAGTAATGAGTAACGCTGCTGCCCAAAATTTAGCTACTAACACGCCCAGTAATAAACTTTTTAGCGAATCGCTAGAATCTGCTGATAGTGCCATTTTCAATTCAATGCAGAGCGAATTAAACCGCCAGCAAACGCAAATTGAACTCATTGCGAGTGAAAACCTTGTCAGCCTTGCCGTTATGCAAGCGCAAGGCAGCGTGTTTACTAATAAATATGCCGAAGGCTATCCGGGCAAGCGGTATTATGGGGGTTGCGAGTTCGCCGATGAAATTGAACAAACCGCCATTGACCGCCTTAATGAAATTTATGGCTCTACTTACGCTAATGTTCAGCCAAGTTCTGGCTCTCAAGCCAACCAAGGCGTATTCACTGCCTTGCTTCAGCCGGGCGATACTATCCTCGGCCAGTCGCTGGCAGCAGGTGGCCACCTTACTCACGGTGCAGCGCCTAACCAATCAGGAAAATGGTTTGATGCTCACCATTATGGTGTCGATGAAACAACGCACCTGCTCGATTACGATGCCATCCGCGCTAAAGCAATAGAGTGCAAACCCAAACTCATTATCGCTGGCTTCTCGGCCTATACGCGTGTGATTGACTGGTCAAAATTCCGCGAGATTGCCGATGAAGTCGGCGCCTACTTAATGGTCGATATGGCGCATGTTTCAGGCCTCATCGCCGCTGGCAGCTACCCATCGCCCGTAGAATTTGCCGATGTTTGCACCTCGACCACCCACAAAACATTGCGTGGCCCTCGTGGTGGTATCATTATCTCTGCTCGCCCTGAAAAAGTCGTGCGTCAAACTAAGTCAGGTAAAGACATCACGCTTGGCCAAGCGCTCAATTCGGCTATCTTCCCCGGTATTCAAGGTGGCCCACTGGTGCATGTTATTGCGGGTAAAGCGATTGCTTTTGGCCAAGCGCTAACGCCTGAGTTCAAACAATATGGCCAAGATGTTATCACCAACGCCCGTGCCATGGGTGACGTGCTAACCTCACGCGGCGTAAGCCTCGTATCGGGTGGCACGGATAACCATATTTTGTTGCTCGACCTACGCCCGAAAAACGTAACGGGCAATATCGCCGAAGCGTCGCTGGAGCGTGCTGGCCTTACGACCAATAAAAACTCCATCCCCGATGATCCACAATCGCCAATGGTAACTTCGGGCTTGCGTATTGGCTCACCCGCCATCACCAGCCGTGGCTTTGGCACGGCGGAATGCGAACTTGTCGCCACGCTCATTTGCGATGTATTAGATGGGCTCGCGAAAAACCCTGACGATAACAGCGCCGTTGAGAGCCAAGTAAACGCCAAAGTATTAGAGCTTTGCGGCCGCTTCCCTATCTATAGCCAGTATAAAGGTTAAGGCGATGAAGTGCCCCTTTTGCGGACATCTTGATACACAAGTAAAAGACTCGCGCGCAGGCGAAGAGGGCGAATCTATTCGCCGCCGTCGTAATTGCCCGTCATGCGACTCTCGCTTTACTACGCACGAACGCGTACAACTGCGCGACCTAATGGTCGTTAAAGCCAATGGCGCAAAGAAAGCACTCGACCGCGATAAAATTTATCGCTCTATCGCCATCGCTACGCGTAAACGTCCAGTCGAGCCCGCCGCCGTCACGCAATTGGTCAACCGCATTATGCGCACGCTAGAAACTTCAGGCGAAACCGAAATTCCCTCCACTCGCATTGGTGAGCTCGTTATGGATGGGCTGCAAACGCTCGATAAGGTGGCCTACATCCGCTACGCATCGGTCTATCGTAATTTCCGCGAGGCCCGTGACTTTGAAACTTTTGTTGAAAGCCTACAAGGCACACTAGCTCATAGCGACAACCCATCTGAAGGAGACAACTAATGCGCTTTATTATTCTCTCTCTTATATTCATAGTAAGCGGCTGTATTGATGAGGCGGAAAGTAATTCTGCGCCTAAAGCCCTTGTTGAAGCGACAGCTACAGCGGAAAGCCCAATCATAACCCATCAAGCGCTGCCCGTAACCGAAGACGTTTGTAAGAATAAAATCTTCCCAGCCGCTACTGTCCATACAAATGGCCACAGCTATGCAAGTATCTGCCGTTTAAAGCAGCTAACTGGCATTAAAATAGCGGGAGTTGATAGCTTGCTGCTTTGCGAATCCGAGCTATTTCAAGAAGGCTTTAAAGGCAATGGTAGTCATTTTTCAGCTGAAAAAGTCAAAGCCCTGCTAGGCGACGCAGCCGATAAAGCCGATATCCTCAGTTCACATGGCTTTATCGGAAAACAGTTTGCGGTGCTGCTAGTGGGCGAAGGCGAAAATACCCGCACCATCGCTACGAAAGAACAATTAGGCACGCTTGATGTTACGCTAGAAACCAAAGAAGCCGCCTTAGCATGGGCTTATTTATCAGGCGTGCTTGGGCGTGGTATGGGCAGCGGTTTCGCGCCAGAAGCTATGTGTGGGGCAGAACTCACCCAGAATGGCAGCGGATGGTTGCTCGCCAGCGCTGATGTTTTCCAAAACTGCCAACCAAAAGAGCAGCGCGACATTAGCATCAGCAAAACAGGCAAGGTCAGCATTCTACAAAAGACGGTGAAGAAAGACTCGCCAGCCCTGTGCATTGACTAGCTCTTCTTACATGCAGCATGCCCTTGAGCTTGCCGAAAGCGGCATTGGCCGCTGTGCACCCAACCCCACTGTCGGCTGCGTCATCGTCAAAGACGGCAAAATTATCGGCCAAGCCCGCACCGCTAACGGTGGCCGCCCCCATGCCGAAAGCCAAGCGCTGGAACAAGCAGGCACTCTCGCCAAAGGTGCCACCTTATATGTAACGTTGGAGCCTTGCTCGCATCATGGCCAAACCCCACCTTGTGTGGAAACAATCATTGCGGCGGGCATTTCAAAGGTCATCATCGCCTGCGCTGACCCCTACCCTAAAGTTAATGGCAGTGGCGTGGCCGCATTAGCCGCCGCTGGCATTGAGGTTGAAATTGGCGACGGCGAAACACAAGCCACCGCGCTTAACCGAGGGTTCTTTAGCCGCGTTAAACGCCTGCGCCCATGGGTCACGCTCAAAACCGCCACTTCATCTGACGGTTTCATCGCCCATGAAGATGGCACGAGCAAATGGCTGACAGGTGAGGCCGCCCGCGAAAATGGCCATCTTCTACGCAGCCGTAACGATGCGATTTTAACAGGCAGCGGCACTTATCTATTCGATAACCCACAATTGACCGTGCGTATCGAAGGGCTAGAAGATAGCTCCCCCACCCGCCATGTGCTTGATAGGCGGGGCAGAGTCCAAAATTCAGAGTTCAATATCCGCAAAGAAGAAACGCTCCACGAACTACTGCGCGCGATGGCAGGCGAAGGCATTAATTACCTCATGGTCGAAGCAGGCGCGGAACTTTCCAAAAGCTTCTTGGAACAAGGATTGGTCGATGAGCTTTACTGGTATCGCGCCCCCACGCCGCTGGGCAAGGGCATTGCAGCTTTCGGCGGCGCATGGAAAGACCAGCCCGCCATCCACCAGCAACCACTTGGCGACGATAGCTTGAGTGTTTATCGTTTTACTGACCCGCAAAGCCTGTTAGACAATTAATATGTTCACAGGAATCATCACTGATATCGGCACTATCACCGCCATCGAAACCATGGAAAGCGGCCAACGCACCACCATTAAATGCGGCTATATTATGGCAGATATCCCGCTAGGGGCTTCCATCGCCTGCGATGGCGCTTGCATGACCGTGGTCGAAAAATCTACTCATAGCTTCACGGTCGAAATATCGCCTGAGTCGCTCGATAAAACTACATTAGGCAGCTGGAAGGTTGGCACGGCTATCAACCTAGAGCGCCCCGTAGCTGTCGGCGGCGAGTTTGGCGGGCATTTTGTCACGGGCCATGTTGATGCCGTGGGCGAAGTGCTGAAGTTTGAACAACAAGGCGAGTTTTGGCAGCTTGAAATAAACTACCCCAAAGCCTTCGGCATCTATTTGGCCGATAAAGGCTCGGTCGCACTTAACGGTGTGTCGCTCACCGTCAACCGCGTGAATCGCAGCGCCACCAGCTTCAGCCTAATGATTATCCCGCACACGCTTGAACAAACCAACCTCGGCGCATTAAAAGCAAGCAGCAAACTAAACCTTGAGGCTGACCTCATTGCGCGATACTTAGATGCCCAACGCCAAGAACAGGAAATTACATGACCCTCAATAGCATTGAAGAAATTATCGCCGACGCGAAAGCGGGCAAAATGTTCATTCTGGTCGATGATGAAGACCGCGAGAATGAAGGCGACTTGGTTATTCCTGCTCAATTTGCCACGCCTGATGTGGTGAACTTTATGGCCACCCATGGCCGTGGCCTCATTTGCCTGCCGCTGCAAAGCGAGCATATTCAGAAGCTCGGCCTGCCGAAAATGGCCAAACATAATAGCTCGCGGCACGAAACCGCCTTTACCGTTTCGATTGAAGCACGCGAAGGCGTAACCACGGGCATTAGCGCGGCCGACCGTTCGCACACTATCCTCACCGCTATCAATCCTGAATGCCATCAAACTGAAATTGCCACTCCGGGGCATATTTTTCCACTCGAAGCGCGCGATGGTGGGGTGCTAGTGCGCGCCGGCCATACTGAAGCTGCCGTTGATATTTCGCGCCTTGCTGGCTTAAACCCTAGCGGCGTAATTTGCGAAATTATGAAAGATGATGGCGAAATGGCACGCCTTCCCGACCTCATCCCCTTCGCCGAAAAACACGGCCTGAAGATTGCCAGCATCGCCGACCTCATCGCCTATCGCCGCCGTACCGATAAACTGGTTGAGCCGAGCGAAACCACAACCCTAACCAGCCAATTTGGCGGCGACTGGCAAGCGACCATCTATAAAAGCACGCTAGAATATGCCGAACATATTGTGCTGAGAAAAGGCAACCCCGACACGACAAAACCCGTATGGGTGCGGATGCACGCGTTTGACCCCCTGCGCGATGCACTAGGCGATACATTCGGCGATAAAACGGGCGAGCTTGCCAAAGCCATGCAGAAAATCGCCGACCATGGCGAAGGTGTTGTCGTCATCATCCGCGAACCGCGCCGCACGACGCTATCTGACCTGCTAGCCATCCGCAGCTCTGATGCCAAAAAGAAACCTCCCATGCTGCGCGACTATGGCATTGGCGCGCAAATCCTGCTCGACCTAGGCATCCGCGACATGGTGCTGCTCTCCAACAGCCGCAGCGCCGTCATCGGCCTAGATGGCTATGGCCTAAGCATCTCCGCTTACGAAGGAATTTAACCACCGCCATTAATAAAGCCGTAATATCTTTATGTTAAATTACGGTATGAGCGATGATTACATTCCTAAAGGCCTATTAAATAAAGTTGATCGTAGCGATGCTGGGCGCATGGGAGACCCTGCAAGCAAAGACGTGAGATACTCTAAATTCTCGGAATTACTGAATGCTTGGCAAGTAAGCCTTAACCTTAAAGAGAGCCAATCACTTTTCGCTTATAGCGGCCTTGATGGTGTGTTAACAGAAGATCAATGGGCAGCATTTAAAGAAGATACAGCGCTACCAGACCAGCTATTGGGAAGCTACTTCCAGAAAGTTATTTCGAAAACCATTGATTTAAACCCTCGAAATTTTTCCGCACTATTGCGCAAATCACCTCACCTGCAACGCATTGAAATTGCCCCTATTGAGCATGGCTTACTCGCAAAGTTGCCTAATATTTATCAGCAGGCGCAAGTGAGTCAGCCCGATTCTGGCATACGCTGGCCCTATCCTTTTGCTGAACGAACGCTGGAAGAAACAGTAGGCTCACCTTTCTTTAAAAAAATGATGGAGCATTTAAAAGAACGTTACGACCCCAACCATATAAAAACTGACCAAGAATTACTCACCGCTTTGGGGGGCATCATTGATACGAATGCAAGCCGACATCATGGTAGGGTCAAAATTACCCCGCTCATGTTAATGGGTTTTGTGCGCATTCCCGAAACGCTATCTATTGATAATTTCTGCCTTAAACTTGCCAGATTTTTTGATACGGATAATGGCAACATAGCCGATGAGGCATTTTTTAATGAGATGAAAGAGTTCTACGAAGCCGCCAAGGGGATTGATTTAGTCACCCCCCATAAAGCAGGGCTAGGCGAGAAGTGGGAATATTTTCACGCCATCCGCATTAATGAGCGAGCAGGGACGACTAACTTAACTTTAACAAAAAAGACCATTAATTATGAAAGCTTACGCCAAGCAGAAACAAAAGGCTTATCGCTTAAGAAGAACCTTCACCCTAAGGCCTTGGCTGGAGTGCTAAACTCTTACCCGAGTTTAACCCAAAACAACCCTAATCGAAATGTACTACGCGAAAAAATGGGCGGCATTAAGCAAGAGGATCAAGAGAGCTTAAGAGGCTATGTTAAACATCTTATTCAGCAGCGCGGCGTTAGTTACAACTCGATAGCAAGAATTAGTCAGGCCGATTTCCCAAATTCCAGCTTTCCCCAAAGCATAAATGTTAACAGGCTTTTGTCAAAAAACAGTGATCGTACTATTAGCGCTCATCATCTTGACGTAATTTTATCTATAATTTCAAAAGATGATGCGGCGATTATTGAATCTAATAAAGGCAAGACTATCCATAACATAGACCCTACAGGAGTTGCCCCTACGAAAGCGCAAATTACAAAAGCCTATCAACTGTTTGAAAAAGAAAAGCAAGCCACTGGCAAGCCTCATGAAAGCGCTAGATGGATAAACAAAGCCATCAAACGTGCGCAAGACTCTCAAAACCCTCCGCCAGTAGAACGCTAGGCTCTTCCGCGACATGGTGCCGCCTCCAACAGCCGCAGCGCCATCGCCAGTCTAGATGGCTAAACTGTATGTTATGTCCCTTTTTCTTTGCCTAAATTTCATTCCGTTCGCCAAAAATGGCGCTGCCGACCCTTATATGGGTCGCGCCCATGCGTAGAGCTAATTGCCAATCATTACTCATACCCATACTGAGTTGAGACAACCCGTAATCATCGGCTAACTTTTTAAGAAAGGCAAAATGAGGCGTGGGGTTAACTCCTTGCGGGGGTAAACACATGAGGCCCACAATGGGTAAATTCCATTCATCCTGACACTTCTTTATATAGGCGGCCGCATCTTGGGGAAGAATGCCCGACTTTTGAGGCTCCTCACCTGTATTAATTTGAATGAAGCAATCGGGGCGCTTACCCGTCTTATCCATCGCGTTGGCAACCGCTTTCGCTAATGATTCTCTATCAAGGGAATGGATAACATCGAAGAAATTTATAATGTCGTGAGCTTTTTTGCTCTGAATAGCGCCAATAAAATGTAATTTTAACTCTGAATAATGGTTTTTCCGTTCCATCCAGTGCTGCAACCCTTCGTCCAAGCGGTTTTCACCGAATATACGATGGCCTGATGCTAAAGCCGCGTCAATTTTGTCATCGGGCTGGCGCTTGGTTACCGCAATGAGTTGCGGCGTTATATCATGCTCGCCAAGCCGCGCTGACACTAGCCTTAGATAGTTATCCACAGATTTGATTTCCGATGCTATACTCATGATTCCCCTTACTATAGCTGTGTTTTTGCTGCAACAGCGTGGCGAGAATGCTGCTATTTTATCCACAGATTGTTATTGGCACTTGTATATCCTATCCGACTGGGCTAAATATGGCCACAGGTGATACGGGGAATTCTTCCTTGTATCTAAAATATTAGTAACAAAGCATTAGGATATTATCATGAAAAAGTTTTTGATTGGTACAACTGCTCTGATTAGCGCTGCATTAATTGCAGGTGCTGCTCAAGCTGAAGACCCAAAAGTAATGGTCGGTGGTGTAATTGACTTCCAAGCTGGCTTCGCTAGCGACGATCTAGACGCAAACCAACGCGGACACGGTTTCCGTAACGACACTGAAGTTTCTTTCTCTGTACATGGCAAGGCTGACAACGGCCTAGGTTATGGTGCAGTTATTGATCTAGAAGCAGACGTTTCTAACGACGTTGACGGTGAAGGCTTAAACGCATCTAACACTTATGTGTTCTTGGATGGTTCTTTTGGTCGTTTCGAACTAGGTTCAACTGCTGGTGCAGCTGAAACTCTAGCAGTAGAAGCTGACAACATCGCTCGCGGTACTGGTGGTATCGACGGTGACTGGACTTACTTCGCTAACGCAACTGGTAATAACTTCATTAACGTTCCTGCTCTCTTCGCTGAGCACGGTGACACTCTTGCTTATGGCGCAGAAGACACTTATAACTCTGCTAAAATCAACTATTACAGCCCACGCTTCAGCGGCTTCCAACTTGGTGTTTCTTACACTCCAGACTTGGATGACAGAGGTCAAACTGCTGCTCGTAACGATACTGCCGGTTCTTTCGGTGACATCATCGAAGCTGGTTTGAACTACGAAGGCGAATTTAGTGGTATTGGCTTTGCTGCTGCCGCGACTGGTATCTGGGGCGACGCAGAATCTGGTGCTGAAGACCTTGAAGGTTGGAACGCTGGTTTAGCGACAAACATCTATGGCTTTAACCTAGCCGGTTCATACGGTGACTGGGGCGAAACTATCGGTTCTGGCGCTGACGCTGACTATTACACTCTTGGTCTAGGCTATGACTTTGGTCCATTCGGCGCTTCTGCGACTTGGTTGGATTCAACGGTTGACGGCGTTACTGGTGGTGATTTCACTAACCTAGTAGTAGGTGCTGATTACTCATTAGCTCCTGGCCTAACTCCATATGTCGAAGCTAGCTTCTTTGATGCTGACGCTAACGGCGCTGGCGTTGATAACGATGGTAGTGTGTTTATCATCGGTACTGAACTAGCATTCTAGTCTAACTAGAAACTAAGTTTTTTAAAAAGGGTGGCTGCGTGCCACCCTTTTTTGTATCTAATGCTTATTTAATAAATAGCAGAAACTTAAGCGAACTATTGACGGCCAATGGTGCTCTCCTTACGTCCCCTAAAACTGGAATGGGTTCCTGTACCAATCTCTTGCTCTGATATAAAAAGAGTAATCTGCTCAACAACCTCATTTAGCGGTACTTCACTAAAACTAATATTCTTATCAATCATCTTATCGGCATGTCGCTGCGCTAAAAGATGGAATGCGCTCAACACTGACTCATCCTGCGCAAGGTTACCTTTTTCCCAGAACTTCTCTTTAATGGGCACTTGAATTTGAATTAATGAGTCACCTTTCAGCTCAATCGAACTAAGTTCGGGTATAACCCGCAGCAGAATTTGCATCACTTCTTGATGTTCCTGTAATTTTTGCCCATCAAAATATAATATCGCGCTCTCTTTACTGCTAGCGGCCAAAGCAAGACTATCGCAAAACTCTTCCCTAATACGGCTTAATGCATCTACCGCCAACCCATCGCCTATCTGGTAGAGGCTGTCCATTTTAGCGTTATGTTCTGGCTTAGTATGGTTAAACACATCATGTGCCAACTCATGACCGAGAACAAAACTAAGGCTATTTTTAAATTTTTCTGCAAAGCTTGGGTTTATAAAAACCACCCTCTCGTTTAGCTTACCTGACAGCCTTGCTTGAACCGTCTTAGCTGCATCAAACTCTAACTCAATATCGGAAACATAAGGGGCATTTAGGCTATCGGCGAAATAGGTTTTTGTACGCTCTAAGCCTTCTTGCCACCTCTTCTCTACCAAACTCTCAGGGCTGGCTGTGGGTATACCCATTGCTTGCGCCTGAGCCAAACCACTCGTACGAGGCCCTAGCATGCTTCCAGTGATTGCAATAAACCCTAATAAGTATTTTTTCATACTATAAGATTTTAACAGAGATTTATTACGGCTATGTTAAGAAAAATTAATTATTACAGAAATTTAAAATAATTCAGCTTGTTCCGGCTGGGGCCAGCCTAGTGTTGGCTCGGCATCTAATTCGTCCAATCTTTCGCCGTCTTTAGGAAGCGTCACCACTGCCTGTTGATACTGCCCCTTAATATTGGCTTCATGCTTAGGGTTTTTCAACTGCCCTCCCAGTTTATAGCCCTGTGCCCAAAGGTTATAAGAAGCCACATCACGCGTAACAGTCACATTATGAAAGCCCGCATCCAGCATCTTTCGGGCCAAACTATTAGCGGTAAAGGCTGTTTTATGAGCCATATAATGCTGACCAACTTTAAGGGCATTATTAAGGCCATACATAATCTCTAACGGTGTAATCGGCCCAGCTGGGGACTGATAAAGCGCATCTTCTAACTTGCCATTAGCCACCGCGAAAGCTACCGATTGAATATCTGGTAAGGTTATTACCGCGTAGCCACCCGGCTTTAAGGTACGGTGAAACTCACCCAATACTTTCGGCACTTCATAGGCATAAACATGCTCAACATTATGCGAGGAATAAACCGCATCCATACTCTCGGTTTGTACATCTGGCATATCGCGAATATCGCCTTTAATGTCAGGACGTGCGCTTTCGTCGATATCGAGGCGAATCTCTTGCCATTCAGGACCATGAAAAACCGCATGCATGTTTTCTTTACGTGCCTGCCCACAGCCAACATGAAGAACCTTTTTCTTTGCTACATCGGTCATAATGCTAACCTGCCTTCTTATATAAATAAGTTTCTGATTTCGACTGCTCTAAGGAATCATGAATTTTGGGTGGCATTTGTCCTGCCGCTATCTGCTCAATAAGTGCAATATGCTTAGGCAGCAGGCTTTTAGTATCGTAATTATCCAAAATCGTTTGGCGCGCGGCCTTACGCATTGGAGCATATTTTTCTGGATTATTCAGCACATCGACTGCTTTAGTCGCAATATCTTTAGGCGAGAAGAAATCGGCAAGCACGCCATTTTCGCCATCAGTAATAACCTCTTGTACCGGTGCGGTGGCAGACCCCACCACGAGACACTCAGCCGACATTGCCTCTAACATCGACCATGAAAGTACAAACGGTACTGTTAAATAAACATGCGCACTCGATATTTGTAATATCTTTAAAAAATCCGCATAAGCAAGTGTGCCCGTAAAAAACAGCCGAGACATATCTGGCTTCACTTCATCAAGCAGCATGTGGCGGTAATATTTACCATCAGGTGGCGGGCGACCATAAGAGATACTATCCGACCCCACCGCGATAACAATCGCCTCTGGGTGCATTTCTTGAATATGCTTAACCGCACGAATGAACTGATGCGACCCACGATAATGCTCAAAATTGCGCGTAACATAAGTAATAATGGGGTCGCCCTTTTTCAAAACGCGGCCACCTTTCATCGTAAGGGTAACCTCCTCGTTAGGCTTCACCACATCTGTATCAACACCATCATGAATGACGCTAATTTTATCGTGATAAGCCGCAGGATGAACTGACTTTTGCCAGTGGGTAGGCGTAATACCCCAATCGGTCATTTCTAAATTATGTAAATTTGTAGTATTTTTTATGCGTACACGCGCACTATCATCGAGCGTGCTTGCAGTTTCAGGATCGAAGTTAACATCTGCACCCTTAAAGCGATAAAAGAACTCAAAATACGATAATATTGGCGTATCAGGGTAGATATCTTTCAAAAACAAGCCATCGCCCCAGCCAGGGTGAGTGCAAATAATATCAGGTGTAAAGCAATCCGTTTCTTTAAGCTTACGGCACACACGCCAAACTTCTTGGCCTTGTAGCACTGCCTTTTCTGCCCCTAACAGATAGCGATGAATGTTGGGCGATATATTGCGCGGCAGCTCGTAAATAATGTTTCGGACATTCTTTGGAACTTCTTGTTCATGCTTTTTGCTAATGAACACGACTTCATGTCTCTTATCAGCAGCGAAATGCTTTACTAGGTGCTTATATTGCGCAGGAAAGCTGGGGTGGATAAATAATATTTTCATTCCCTTTAGCTACCATAGCCAGCTTAAATCGCAAGAATTTCGCTCCTGTTTAATAAAAAGGTTAATAAGTAGTTAACTTTTGCCTAATTTTATGCTATAATACTTAAAATTAGTTAACACTATAAGGTTTAAACTATGACAGAACACGCTTTAAAACTAGTAAATCCACTAAAATACCCGCTAATACATATCTTATTATTATTAGTTGCCTCTGCTTTCTTAGCGGGCAGCATTACCGTGGGAAGTGAATTTACCCAATCTACAGCGCGCAAAACTCTTGCAAGTGATGCACAGCGCTATAAAGCGTTAGTCAGCCAGTTTAAAACAAACTATCAAGCCCTACCTGGCGACATCAATAATGCATCTACTTACTGGCAAGATTGTCGCTTTGAAAGCGCCGATTGTAATGGCAATGGCGATGGGAAAATTACCAGTAGTGCAAATGACACCACCACTGAAGCCGCACTGGCTTGGCAGCATCTATCTATCTCTGGTTACATACCAAAGGCTTATTCAGGTGATTTGATTGGCGGCTATTACGTGCCAAATCAGAATATTCCTGCAGCACCTTATAAAGATTCGGGCTACCTAGTCACTAACGCCATTCCTTACACGCATGCTAGCTGGGGCGGGTCTCACTTTCTTAATGTTGGTAGCATGAGCAACTGGCGCTTTGATACGCCAGCGGCGAGCCTATCCGATGCTATGGCAATCGATCATAAGTTAGATGATGGTATTGCATCAACCGGCGACATTTTTGCTTACAGTAATGAAAAGCACGGCTGCCTTGATAATTATGAAAGACAAATTCTTGTCGGGAAGAAAGTGGCTAATTACGCAACTCATCTCGATAAAGGCGCACGCTGTAACGTTTACTTCCGCTTAAACTAGCACCACGACAGTTACTCGCCGCCATTGGCCGCTAGTAACTGTCGTGCATTATTTCATAATCTGTTTGCGATTGCTGCTTCGTAGCATTCACGTAAAGCATATCCGCCTGCTTATATTCATTTAAATCTAGCATTGCTTGTGCCTGCATCATTTCGCGCTGCAGCAATAGCAATCGGTTTGCCTCCATTTCGCTGCGAATAGCAGAGCGGCCCTTACTAACGCCCGCAGCGGTCACCGCTACTTCCGCTAATTTTTGTTTGGCAAAACTCAACCAACCGCGTGGCTGGCCATCAATTTCTGCTTCATAATCTAAATCAACAGGCACATGCAGCATCGGACAACTTGGCGCGACTTGCACCCATTCAGCGCCCACTGCATCGGCCGCTTTTTCAATAGTGCGCACCATTTGGGTTAGATCGCTACGCCAAATTTCGCGACCATCAACCACACCAAGGGAAAGGGCTTTTTTACCCGGCCAAATTTTTAATAGCTCATCCAGTTGCTTGGGCGCTGTCACCAAATCAACATGCAGACCTGCCGTGCCTAATTGAACCGCCAGCTGCATATTATCACCCAAGCCACCAAAATAACTGGCGAGCATTAAATGTAATTTCCCTGAAATTGCCGTTAGTACATCATAAGCAGATTGATAAGCCAAGCGCGCAGCTTCAGGCAGGTTTGTCGCCAACATAGGCTCGTCAATTTGCACCCAATCGGCACCAGCATTGGCCAGCTCTAATAGCAGCTCCTCATAGACAGGCAGAAGCTTCGGCAGCAGCGATAATGCATCAGCGCCGTCAGTCATTTTGCCTAAAAGTAAAAAACTAATAGGGCCTAAAATAACGGGACGAGTATGAATGCCCTGTATTTTCGCCTCACGAAACTCATTAACGACTTTGCGAGAAACATAGTTAAACTTGGTTTTTTTCGAAAATTCAGGAACCGTATAGTGATAATTTGTATCAAACCATGGGGCTTTTTCCATTGCAGGAGCCTCTGCATCGCCGCGCGCCATGGCAAAATAAGTGTTTAAATCCACCTCGCCCTTGCCTGAAAATTCGTATCTAGCAGGGATTGCGCCCACCACACAGGCCATATCTAGCACGTGATCATATAATGAAAAATCGTTTGAGGGTACGTGGTTAATGCCTTGGCGATGCTGTAGCGTCCAATGTTCGCTACGCAAATCAGCGGCCACTTGCAATAGCATTTCGGCGGACATAAGGCCGCGCCAGTAACTTTCTGTCGCTGTGCCTAGCTCTCGCTGGGCACCAATGCGGGGAAAACCTAAATTTGCTGCAATAACCATGAGAGGCAGAATGGCGTAGAAAGCAAGCAGTAGCAAGTGCAAGCTAGAAAACTTATGTAACTTATACTAGGCTTGGCGGATGAAACTTAGCTGCATTCAAACAACCGCCCGCGACTCTATTGCCGATAATATCGCCCATATATCGCCGATGGTCGAACAAGCAGTCACTGACGGGGCAGAACTTATTACCTTACCCGAAAATGCCCTGCTGATGGCATCGGGTCGGAAGTTTCATGAACAAGTGACGCTGGAGGCTGATAATCAAGGTATAAACGCTTTACGCCGCCTTGCTAAAACACATGCCATATGGATTTTACTTGGCAGCGTCGCGGTGAAAGATGCCGCCAATTCTGATAAATACGCCAATCGCCAGCTACTGATTTCGCCTGAGGGAGAAATTACCGCACGCTACGATAAAATCCACCTTTTCGATGTTTCCATTGCCGAGGGCGAATCGCATAAAGAATCTGACCGTTTTTATTATGGTGATAAGGCCATCATTACACCCGCAGCCGACGC
>JALZUV010000126.1 GCA_023301245.1 Rickettsiales bacterium | reverse complement strand
TCCTGTGCTAGTTTTTGCAGCTTCGTTTTTAACATCGTGCCCATACGTTGCGAATGGCTGAGCACGTTATTATGAGTCAGCTCTTCTAGCACTACCGTGCCAACCGCCATTGCCAATGGGTTGCTGCCGTAGGTACTGCCGTGGCAACCGGGGGTCATCGTATCGGAAATTTCGCGGGTTACTAAGCAAGCTGCCACGGGGAAACCACTACCGATACCTTTACCAATCGTCACCACATCGGGAGTAACACCATAATATTCATAGGCAAATAAGGTGCCTAAACGACCTGTGCCGCATTGCACCTCATCAAAAAACAACAGAGCTCCATGCTCATCTGCCAGCTCGCGGGCACGTTGCAGGTATTTTTTGCTATGCGGGCGCACACCGCCCTCGCCTTGCACAGGCTCAAGCATGATAGCTGCCGTATCGTTATTTACCGTAGCTTCAAGCGCCGTGATATCGTCAAAAGCAACCGTTTCAAACCCTTCTAAGAGCGGGTGATATGATTCCTGCACGCGTGGATTACTGCCTGCCGAAAGGGCGCCTAATGTGCGCCCATGAAAGCCCCCTTGTGCTACGATAATCGTATGACGGTTCGTTTCTTTCACATGGTGATAACGACGAATAAATTTAATCGACGATTCCACCGCTTCTGCTCCTGATGAACAACAAAATATGGCATCCGCGAAGCTAAGCGAAGTGAGTTTTTCGGAGAATTCTTTTAAACCTGCATTGCTAAAAAGGTTTGAACAATGCCACAATTCGCCCGCTTGGCGCTGTAAGGCTTCGACCAACCGTGGATGACTATGGCCGAGCGCATTCACTGCAATACCCGCTGCAAAATCTAGGTAGCGCTTGCCCGTATCATCGAACAAATAAACACCCTCACCGCGCTGCATCGTAATATCGGCACGGCGGTAAACAGGCATAATGGAAGAAGATAAACTCACGACTTCAACCTCCATCCGCTTGTGAATGCATGGCGTGTTATAAACCACATCACCAAGGTTATCCCAGCCAAAATGAATGCGCCTATATGTACATTGCCATCGCTATAGCCCGTCATGGCATAACGGAAACCATCAATCATGTAGAAGAATGGGTCAGCATGGCTTACTTTTTGCCAAAATGGCGGCAAGTTTCCGATAGAATAAAACGTACCCGACAAAAATGCTAAGGGCGTAATAAGATAATTTGTAATGGCCGACATTTGGTCATAGCTTTGCGCGACAACCCCAGCAAGGCAGCCAAATAGCGCCAGTAATATGCTAGACATCACCAAAAAATAAACTGCATAAGGCAGGCTATGCAGCGTGAACGGCACGAAACAATATAGCGCCACGCCACAACTTAACGCCACGGCCACTCCACGCGTGACACCGCCCATCGTTAGCGCAAAGGCGATTTCCCCCCCTTTAAAAGGTGGCATTAACAGGTCAATAATTACGCCCTGAATTTTTGATATCATGAGTGACGATGACGCATTGGCAAAGGCATTTTGCACCACCGCCATCATAATTAATCCTGGGGCAATAAATTGCTCATAAGGCATGCCACCCACCGTGCGTTCTGATCCGCCGAGCGCTAAGTTTAATATCGCCAAAAACAGAAGTGTCGTAATGCAAGGCGCTAACAACGTTTGATTCCATACCTTCAGAAAGCGCCAGCATTCACGCTTATAAAGCGTCCACACGCCAAGCCATGGTTGGTAGTCGATAACTGAAAAACTGCTCATATAGTTTATTCTTTACGCGCGTAAATTAAAAATTCAACATTACCTTTTGGGCCCGTAATAGGGCTTTGCGTTACGCCTTTCACGCTCCACCCTTGGGAGACCACCCAGTCGGCTATATCATCGCAACATTGCTGGTGCAAGGCAGCATCACGCACCACGCCACCTTTGCCGACATTCTCCTTACCCACCTCAAATTGCGGCTTGATGAGGGCGGCCATCCAGCCTCTAGTTTTGACACATTCCATCACGGTGGGCAGCACGGTTTTAAGGCTAATAAAACTAGCATCGCACACTAGCCCATCTAACGGCTCGTCAAAATCTTCTTGGGTTAAATAACGTGCATTGGTTTTTTCGCGGTTAATCACTCGTTCATCTTGGCGCAACTTCTCATGCAATTGGCCGTAGCCTACATCAATCGCATAAACCTTGACTGCGCCTTTCGTCAATAGCACATCTGTAAAGCCGCCCGTCGATGACCCTACATCGACCACCACCTGCCCTATTGGCGCTATCGAATATTCATCCAGCGCTTTGGCCAGCTTCATCCCCCCGCGTGAAACCCACGGGTGCTCTTTTTCTTTGATACGGATTTCAGCATCGCTACGCATTTGCTGTCCCGCTTTAATAAGCAGCTGGTTGTTACCATCCATCACCTTATGGGCTAAAATAAGCGACTGCGCTTGGCTTCGGCTATCCACCAAACCGCGTTCTAATATTAACTGATCCAGCCGAATTTTGGCCACGGCTATCTCCCACCAAGTAGGCCACCTAAATTACCCAGCGGGTTAAGGCCGTTTTTATCAAGCTCTTTTACGATATTTAAAAGCTCTTTCGGATCTTTTGTATCTTCGAACTTCTTAATATTATTCTTGATAATATCTTTGCTTGGCTCAAATGCATCTTCAATGGCTTTGCCTTGCTGCTTCAAGCCTTTCACACCATCTTTACCCTGCAACGCTCTTTTGAGAGCATTGTCGATAGTGCGAGAATAATCTGGACGAAGCTTAATATTATCAAACGAACCTTTAATAATCACAGGCACCATCAAGCCAGAATATTGCTTTTCAGTCTCGCCATCTTTAACAGCTGGCGGAATTGTTTCAGGTGTTAATAATAAATCTAACGACTTCCCAGCAAGGTTAATTTTGCCCGAAGCATCTGCCTTTAAACTGTTGGCACGCAATGCGCCTTCACGCAAACGCAACACACCTTTATCGGCTGAGAAAGTTACATTGATTGAATTAAATGGAGTGCTTAACCCCTGCTTAGATTCAACCACTCCGCCAACAGCCGCTGCCGTTTTTCGGAACAACCCTGCAAGCGTAAAACCACTCACATTACCCTTACCAATATTCAAACTTCCACCACCAGAAAGGCGATGAACCCAATCATGCAGCGACTTACCATTCGACTTAAATGACAAGTTGGCGGTGGTATTACCCGTAACCGCTACTGCGGTCACAAATTGCCGTGCAAGGTTTTGGAACGGCATGTTTTTAATTTTAGTATTTATGTTCCAGCTACCAGATGAGCTAACCGCCCCGCTACCATTTAACGTGCCACCTAATAGAGCAGTACTATAGCTACGAATTTTCAACTTGCCGCCATTAAGCCCTAGCTTTGATTTGAAGTTAGTAAATTTATAACCCGAAGTAACGAGCTCGCCAATGGTAAGGTTTGCATCAGCATTAACCGTATTTAAAGCCGATAAGTCAACAGCCTCACGACTCCAAGCTTCCGCAGCATGAGCATCGCTAATAATGCCTAAGCTTGCTTGTTTTTTGCTCGCTGGCATTAGGTTATCTAAATTAAGTTTTGGGATGGAAAGCGTGGTAGTAATTTTCGGTTTTTTACCCGAATAATTTACAGTCATATTACCTGTGCCATTCACGCCAACTTGCGTTTCCATGCTCATCACATTTAATTTTGCTTGCTTCATATTAGCCGAAAATTCACGGCTAGTCACCTTACCAATACCTGTTACACTTGAGGTTAACTCGCCCGCAAATGCAGGGTTAAAACCACCTGTTGAAAGGTTCAAACCTTTAAGCGAACCACTCACATCTGCCTTAATAAGCGGCGAACGTACCTTAGCCGTTAACGGCGTCGCTTTATCTTCAAACAAACTATTCGTGTCTTTAGTCGTTAAATCAAGAAAGTAGCTCGTACCTGCATGCTTAATCACTACATCTAACTTGGATTTATTATCGCTATAATCAAGGTTCAGTTTTTCTGTCGAAAATTTCTGGCCTGGCTTTAGGTAATTTACTTTCGTGTTTTTAATATCAATTCTATCAATATTAAGCTTAAACTTTGGTTTCTCAGCAACGGGAGCATCTGAGGCGTTAGTTTTCTTGATATCTACCGTCTCAAATTCCCAGTTTTTCTTTCCACCCACAGCTTCTTCTGCAAAAATCTCAGCATTATCAACTGCTAACTCGGTTATTTCCACCTTCTTCTCTAGCAATGGCCAAAGCGCTACATGTAAATCTAATGTGCCAATTTTTGCAAAATGCGACGAAACAAACCCCTCAGGATTATGCACTGTCATGTCATTTACCTGTAGGGCAATATTTGGTAAAATTTTCAAATCCAAGCTACCAGCGATGGTCACTTTACGGCCTGTTTTCTCTTCTGCAAATTTCAAAATATCTTCTTTATAGCTGTCAATCGGCAGCAAGAAAGGGAGTGCAACAACCACAACTAATAAAATAAGGATTAAGCCGCCTAATAGGGTGAAGAATTTACGAATCATTTAATTTTTCCAATCTTTTCGTGCTCGATGCATCAGTAAATGGTCGGCCAATACGCAAGCCATCATGGCTTCACCAACAGGTACAGCACGAATTCCCACGCATGGGTCGTGTCGGCCTTTGGTTTGTATGGTCGTTTCTTGGTGGTTAGAATCTATGGTGTTTTGCTCAATCAATACCGAGCTAGTGGGCTTGACGACAAATCGCACCACTAATGGCTGGCCGCTAGAAATACCGCCCAACACCCCACCTGCGTGGTTCGTTGTAAAATGAGGCGCACCATCTTTGATGCGAATTTCATCGGCATTTTCTTCGCCACGCATCGGTGCAGTATCAAAACCAGAGCCTATTTCCACGCCTTTTACGGCGTTAATGCTCATCATGGCAGTCGCTAAAGCAGTGTCGATTTTTTGGTAAATAGGCTCGCCTAAACCAATGGGCATATTATGCGCCTGCACTTCAATTATTGCACCAATTGAGCTTCCATCTTTGCGGATAGCTTTCAAATCTTCTTCCCATTGCTTGGCCATTGCCGCATCAGGACAGAAGAAGTCATTTTGAGTGGCTTGCGCCCAATCGCGATTATCCGTTTTACTTGCGCCCATTTGCACCATGCCCGCTTGCAAGGTAATATCGCCGATAATTTTGCGGGCAACTGCCCCTGCTGCAACTCGCATCGCCGTTTCACGCGCGGAAGAGCGCCCACCACCACGATAATCGCGTAGGCCATATTTTGCATCATAAGTAAAACCCGCATGACCAGGGCGATATTTCGTTTTAATATCGCCATAATCTTTCGATTTTTGGTCAGTATTATGAATTATCATACTAATGGGGTGACCCGTAGTTTTACCCTCAAACACACCCGATAAAATCTCGACCTTATCGGCTTCTTGGCGTTGCGTGGTCATTTTCGATTGCCCAGGGCGGCGCTTATCTAAGTAAGGCTGAATATCGCTTTCTGATAGTTCAATCCCTGCGGGGCAGCCATCCACCACACAGCCGATTGCTTTGCCGTGAGACTCTCCCCAGCTAGTAAAGCGAAATAAATTTCCGAAACTATTATTCACGGCGCTTAAAGCGCACCGAGATCTGGCGCATCCGTTCGTTTCATGCCCACTACATGGTAACCACTATCTACGTGCAGATTTTCACCTGTTGTGCCCGCACCTAGGTCTGATAACAGGTAAAGCGCCGCTCCACCCACATCAGGCAATGTCGTATTGCGACCTAGTGGCGAGTTATATTCGTTCCATTTTAGAATATAACGGAAGTCGCCAATACCTGAAGCGGCCAGTGTTTTTACGGGGCCTGCAGAAATTGAATTTACGCGAATATCGTATTTTCCTAAATCCATCGCCAAATAGCGGATAGAAGCTTCTAGCGCAGCTTTTGCCACACCCATTACATTATAATGTGGCACCACACGTTC
>JALZUV010000125.1 GCA_023301245.1 Rickettsiales bacterium | reverse complement strand
CCAAATGCCGCCAACGATCGGCTTTGCTCGCTCAAAGAGAATTCGTTGAGTTCACGGTACTGCTCCTCTGTCACTCCTGGTACCAATCCCTCGCATCCTGAACCTGGAGCTACCACCTGCATCAACCTCATGTACCTCCACGCCGTTTTTGGGTTCTTCCAATACGCCTTTTCCATAATGGAAGATAGAGAGTCTCCTGCCAATGCTCGTGAGATCGCCCCTCCCGATCTAAAGGAGTGTAGTGAGAATTCCTGCGTATGTCCTGCTTCTTTCGCATATCTCTTCAAAGCCGCAGACATGAACTGTGCCGACACCACTGTTGTACCTCTCACCGGTTTCCTCCCGTTAGTTCCTGGTGATATCGTAGGAAATAGATAACCTTTCGTCATCTCCCATTCCAGGTACTTTCCTACCCTCACGAACTCTTCTACCGCTCGTATCGGGCATAGCGGTATATCTACGTCGTCGTATGGTACGGTTATAATATGATCTGCTCCGTCGCGCTGTGTCTTTCCCCACTGGAAGTTGAACATCAAGCCGCTGTGATTCGGAAGGCGTAAAATGCGCTGAATGAGCGTACGCGTTATCTCCTCTCCCCTCTTCGTTGTACTAAACGCCACTGTAAAAAAGGCAATGTCTCTCGCTAACGTGGCTTTTTCTACTAGGGACGTTGTACCGTGCATCTTCGACCGCATGGTACTTAGAATAGCACCTAAGTGACTACGTAACAATGCTGGCGCTTGCTTGACCAACACCCCTGCTCGTTTCTGTTCCCCGGTTATGAAAGCCATGTATTGTTCGACTGGGTCACTTCGTACTGGATTTCCCGTTCGGAGAGAGTTGTTCCAGTCGGCTGTAATGCCTAGTTCTTTCTCGAATACCACTGCTAGCTTGGATATATGATTCGACCTAAGAGAGTCGTGTGCGTACCGGCGATCGCACTCTCCTTTTTCGGTGGAGCAACCTGATAAGTTTGATGTGCCTACCGCTTGACAGTCTTGCGCGTGTACAATTGTTCTCCTCCTCTTTCCACACGAGTCTAACCAACATGCATACTCTACTACGTCCTGTGGTTGTGCCTCTGCGATGGACACGGACCTGCCCGTTCTGCGTGAAGCTAAAAATTTGCTAAATAAGTCCATTGTTGAGCTTCTGCTTTTCATGGACGCCTTGGCCACTAATGCCGTTTGGAACTGTGAGTATCTCTTACCAATAGCGACCTCGTCTAGTTCTAAAGGTGATGATTGACTGTGAGCCCCCATGTCAGAAAAGGCTTGAGCGCACCATTGGCAGTGATGAAACAACTCGTCGTTTTCGCCTAGACATTTCGGACACAACACCCTGGCACGTGACGCCGAAACTTGTACTAAAGCCCTTCTCTTCTCTGCCCTTTCTGCTCCTTGTTGGCTGGCCGGTAACACTGCCTCCACGATGCCCATGATGAATCTCAAAGCCGAGAGAATAGCCAGTAACGCCTGACAAATAAACAGAATTTTGTTTTGCATTATTAGTGTCGGTCGAAATCCACCTCGACCGCCCGCATTGACCATCGTTTGAACGCAAAAGGAACTTTCCCTTTGATGTGATTGGTACGGTAAAATACGGAGTCGTCCGTTGGAAACGATATTGGCAGCGATCGAACTGTGGCCCCCGCCAGTAAAGGAAACCAGGTTTGCTGTTGGTCCGGAATCCCTACCACCGCTCGTGCCTTACATTCTGACATGCGCTGCAAGACTACTCCTACCATCGAAGTTGGAGGAAAACAATATCCAAAACAAGGACCTGAACCGTCTGGTAAACGGCTAATGTCCTGACTCAAAACGTCAACCCCTGCGCAGCCTTCTGTGCGGTAGCGAGAGTAGAAAGGCAAACGAACTTTTGTCCCCGGGATCTTATGGGAGGAGGCCGGTGTGGCCATGAGATCCATGTCAAAACCTCTCTCTGTCCAACGCCACACCTCAGAGAACTTGTCTCCTTCTAGTCGTACATATGCATCTGCCTCTGGTCTGGACAAGTCGTCGGCCTCTGCGTTCGCTTTCGAATTAACCCACTGCAACTTCAGGGTAAAATCCGAGTTCACTTGCATCCAAAACAACTCTGAGATGATCTCGTGCATGGTCGTGTTTCTAGCCCGACCCCTGCCATACGCGTGGAACAACACTTTGTTGTCTACGTCTACGATGAGGGTAGAACCCTTAACTTGGTCGGGTCTGTCGTTGACAAACAATTTCAAAAGTTGGGATAGGGCGTAAGCTTCTTGCACGTTAATGTGTTCCTGGGTCCATTCGTTTGGGAAATCACCCGCTACCTCGAATAACTCTTCGCCGGGGCAACGGATCAATCCTCCCCAACCGCTTGATGAAGCATCTGACGCTCCTGAGATAGCCAACCTCTGGTGTACTGCTTTGTACCACGAAGCCCCGTTCATACTCCCCCGGACTTCTAACCATTTGTCTAACTCGGACCTTAGACCGCTGTTCTGTGGTATCGTAATGTCCATATTTCGCTTCTTGCCACCTGTGCGCTGAAATAGTGCAATCTGCTTGTACATGTGGTGCGTGTACAACGCTGCGGCTGGTACTGCGACGGACATGCTTGTGCATTTTCCTGCTAGCTTTTCTAGCATGGTGAAAGTAATCAGGCCTTCTCTAATGGCATCTCTCAAAATGGCCTCTAACTTGTCTAGCTTGTCTTCGGGCACTATGAAACGTTGAAGTCCGGAATCGCATATCACTCCTAGGAAGACTATGTTCGTGGAGGGTACCAACTCGCACTTTGCAATGGACATGAAATACCCCGCCTTGTGAAACACGCTCAACGCCAAGTACGCCGCTGCTTGGGCGGCCTCGAACTGTCGGGACGGCTCTAGTTGGCGCGTAGACCGAAAGTTGGTCATGTAGAAATCGTCAATCCATGTCAACACTGGGATGTCCTTGGTGCGCAGGTATCTGGCCACCGCTAGCGATAAGGAGTGATAAATATAAGGTGATGAGCACCAACCGAAGCAAAGGGCGGTAAATACGTAGTATACCCCTTCCCAAGCAAACCCGAAGTACTGCCACGAATCTTTGTCGAGGCCTACGTGATGGAACCCACTTTTGTGGTCGGCCGAAGTTTGGTGGGCCCCTGGCCAGGCGCATTGGGCCACCTTTCCTACCCCGTCCATCTTGAAAGGC
>JALZUV010000124.1 GCA_023301245.1 Rickettsiales bacterium | reverse complement strand
TTACTGACACGATTTTTTAAATCTCGCGCCTTGCCGATATAAAGCACCGCACCTTTTTCATCGAGCATACGATAGACTCCTGCGCGATGCGGCAGGGTCTTTACATAATGTTTGATAGTTTCAGTGCCAATTTCCATAACAAAGATATAGGGCGCTTTGCTTAAAATTTATAGCCCAAACCCACACCACAAATAGCGGGGTCAATGGTGATGCCAGCATTGGCACCCCATGCCACTAGCATGCAATAGCCCAAACAAAGGCCGAAGGTCATAAAACGTAATAACATAAGGGTAAGTGTAATGAAAAACCTTTAATAAACTCTAAAGATTATGAGGGGAAGTTAGTTTAAAGCAGCCTTAACAACAGCAATTGCCCATTGAATGAGATGGTCGCCCACCGCTTGGAACCTGTCAAGCCAGCTAGCCGCGTGGTCAACGCAAGCATCGACTTTATCAAGATCAAATAAGCAATCGTCAAAGCCTAGGGCAAATGCCCCAATGGAAACGCCAAAAAGCCCTAAAAACACAGACTTTTGCTTTAATTTTCGTGGAACAGATTGCATGGCTACATTAGGCATTTTTAGAGTATAGCACCTAAAAATGACGATTTAGTTAAGGCTTTATATTTTATCGACACGTTTTTTGTGGCGGCCACCTTCAAATTCAGTACTTAAAAAGGCGCGTAAGGCATCTTTAGCGGATTCTTGGCCGATGATACGCGCGCCCAATGCTAGCACATTTGCATCATTATGTTTGCGCGCCATCTTTGCTTCTAACCCGCCGTGGCAGAGGGCGGCGCGAATATGGCTATGACGGTTTGCCGCTATTGAAATACCAATGCCGCTGCCGCAAATGACAATACCACGAGTGGCTTTACCGCCATCAATTTCTTTGGCCACTGCATGTGCATAATCGGGGTAATCGACCGATTCGGTGCTGTGAGTTCCAAGGTCGAGCGGGGTATAGCCCAGCGCGCTTAGTTCTTTAACGATGATGGTTTTTAGGTCAACGCCAGCGTGGTCGGCGGCGATAGCAATAGTTTCTGAAGTGTGTGGCATGGCAGTTTAGTGACAGTCATATTGTTAGTGTATTTTGCTTACTCTTGTTAACGCTTAACACTATAACCTGCAACCCGTAACCTGTAGGTTAAATTAATGGAATGGTTGTTTGTCATTGTAATAGGGCTTTGCTTTGGTAGTTTCGTGACTATGGCCAGCCACCGCCTGCCACGCGAACAGCCTATTGGCAGTAAGCGCTCGCATTGCCCAAAATGCTCGCATAACCTTTCATTCAAAGATTTGTGGCCAGTATTTTCTTGGTTGTTGAGTGGGGGGAAGTGCCGTCATTGCGCTGCGCCGATTTCACCGCGTTATCCACTAACAGAATTGGCCAGTGCGGCGTTACTAACTGTAGTTTATTGTAACTTTGCTCTAAGCGCCCAGTCGATTATTTTAATGCTATTTTCCATTGCACTTTTAACGATGCTGATCGCTGATTTGGAAACGAAAATTATTCCAGATGAGATTCACCTGTTCCTAATTCCGTTAGGCATCTTGTACCATTGGCACTTGGCTACCCCAGTCAGCGAGGTGGCCATCTCAACTTTATTGGCAGGCGGGTTAGGACTGCTGTTGCATTATGGTTACTATTGGCTGCGGGGGTTCCATGGGCTGGGCTTTGGCGATGTGAAGTTTTTATTCGTTGTTGGTCTTTGGTTGGCCTCCGCTAACCAGCTTGCAGTCTATGTTTTTGCCATAGGGGTGCTTGGAATTTTAACAGGCGTTCTCTGGAGGTTTATTAGTAAAGAAGAGCGGTTTCCTTTTGCCCCGTCACTGGCTGTAGCGCTGTGGATATTGGTTTTATGGCCCTCAAGCGCCCAAGTATTTTGGGAGGGTTTGAGGCAGTTGCTCGGATAAATAAATATATGAGTTTTTGCTTGCTGATAGGCCAGCAAGCGTTAGAGTGACATCAATAATAATAAAAATAAAGTTGAGGGTATGGAGAGAAACTCCACCAAATTAACGCTAATAGCCGTTATCGCTGTGCTAGCATTGAGCGCCTGCACAGATAAACTGCGCGATAAATTTGACCCTGAAAAACATGACCATATTGATAGTAGCCTAGACCTAAGTCGCGATGATTACCGCAACATGGCTAAGCCAGATGAGCAGAAAATGGTGAATAAAGCAGAGCTTTTGCCGCCTCCACCGCCGCCGCTTCCTAACTTGAACCAAATTCTTTCTGCCCCTAAGCCCCCGAAAATTAGTGAAACTCAATTAGTGTCAATTGCGGTGACTGATGATGTTCCGCTTAAAGATGTGTTGCTTGAGTTGGCGCGCCTAGCGGGTGTTGATATCGAGCTCGATGCGGGCATCAGCGGCGGAATTTCATTCATTGCTAACAATAAGCCCTTTAATAAGGTGGTTGATCGTATCGCTTCGATGGCCGCTTTGCGCTACACTATGCGCGATGGCGTGTTGCGTATCGAACGAGATTTGCCGTTTATTGATAGCTATCAGCTTGATTTCTTAAACATTGAGCGCACTAGCACTAGTAACGTTAATATTAGCACCAATGTACTTTCAGCTGGTGGTGGCGATAGCGGTGGCTTGAATACGGGCTCCACTCAAACCATTAATTCAGTGACTGAAAGCGACTTTTGGCAATCGCTAGAAGATGGTTTGCGACAAATACTCTCCTACACACCCGCCTCAAAAGTAGCGGCGGTTAATCTTTTCTCTGTTAGCGGAAGTTCAATCGCGGTGCAGGGGCAAAGCACAACAAATAACCCGCTCATACAGCCCGTGCAGCAAGCCTCTGCTCCCGATGGTGCAGAGGTTCTGGATAATGGTGCCTTCTATGTTTTAAATAGGCAGGCGGGTGTTTTAACGATTTCAGCTTCAGAGCGCCAACATGATTTGGTAGATCGTTTCGTCGCGCGCATTCGTAACAACGCTTCAGCTCAAGTGTTGATTGAGGCAAAAATTGTCGAAGTATCGCTCGATGACCGTTATCAAAGTGGTGTCGAGTGGGGCACGCTAAGTAGTAAGTTTGGCCTTAGCACAAACTTTAACGCGGTTGATTTTACCAACGGTGGCTTTACGGCGACCTTGCCAGATAATCTTATCAGTGGCTTAACGGGCGATTTAGATGGTGCTGCCGGCGCAGATTTAAATGACTTCATCTCATTGGTGGAACGATTTGGTACAACACGTACTCTTTCAAGCCCTCGCTTACATGCAATTAACAATCAGCAAGCCGTGCTTACATTTGCTGAGAATTTTGTGTATTTTGAAATTAGCGTTGAGCGCGAAACTGATACAACATCGGGCGTGAATGAAGAATTATTGACAGTCGATAGCCAAGTTAAAACAGTGCCAATTGGTATTATTTTAACATTGCAGCCCTCTATCAATACAGAGACAGGCGAAATTACCTTAATGGTGCGCCCAACACTTTCACGCGTCACAAGTTTTGTGAGCGACCCTGCGGTTGCCTTCTTGGCGAACCAAGGTGGGGGCCTCAATATCGAAAACAATATCCCTGTTGTTGAAGTGCGTGAGTTAGATTCTATCCTTAAATTGAAAAGTGGTCAGGTGATGATTATTGGTGGATTGATGGAAGATTCCTCAACCAACACCGATGTTGGAGTGCCGGGTGTAAGTTCGGTTCCGTGGTTGGGAAATTTGTTCAAATCCGTTGATAAGCAAGATACTAAGCGCGAGTTAGTTATTTTCATTCGTGCAACGTTGGTGGGTTCAAACGGCTATGCTCATGAGGCAGATAAGGTCATCTATAATAAGTTCACCGACGATCCTCGCCCACTTAAATTTTAATTTAGGGCCTAAGTCGCTATGTTTACTCAAATTCGATATATTCTGATTACTGCTTTACGTGACTTCCTCTTTTTAGGGCTAATGATGGCTATCGTTTTTGCGGTGGCAATTTCAGCAACGCTTGGCAATACTGCCATGGTTGAAAAGGAGGCGATGAGCTTAGTATTTAGCGGTGCATCGGCTCGCTTTATTTTGATGTTTGGCTTAATTGTATTTGTCGCTTTTCATATTCGCCAAGCCTTTGACCAAAAAGAAATTGATGTGTTAATTTCACGGCCATTGTCGCGCTTCCACATTATGCTGGCTTATTGGCTCGGCTTCTCATTTGTCGCATTTTTG
>JALZUV010000123.1 GCA_023301245.1 Rickettsiales bacterium | reverse complement strand
TCAGTTCCAGTGTGGCTGATCATCCTCTCAGACCAGCTAAAGATCGTAGTCTTGGTAGGCCATTACCCCACCAACAAACTAATCTTACGCGGGCTGATCAAGAAGCGATAAATCTTTAGACCGGAGTCATTATAAGGTATTAGCAGTCATTTCTAACTGTTATCCCTTACTTCTTGGTACATTCCCACGCGTTACTCACCCGTGCGCCACTATAATAACACCCGAAGGTGCGTTCTCGTTCGACTTGCATGTATTAAGCCTGCCGCCAGCGTTCGTTCTGAGCCAGGATCAAACTCTCATGTTTAATCCTTTGTTTGACCTATAGAATAATATAGGTCACTCAAATTTTACTAGCGAACTTATATAATAAATTATACGGTTCGTGTTGTTCAAAATTATTGCTAATTTTGTTGAATTGTTTGGTTACACGCACATACTATATTATGTTACCTCTTGCCACTGGGGACTTATGGTAGGTAACACCACATAACATGGTGTGTTATTGTGCAAGAACATAATATGCTGTGTATATGTCAGCGATTTTAGTAAACTAAAATGCTGAATAGCATATCATCTCTTGCGCTCAATTGCTTTACGATATCAAATAACATTCCGCTGTTTTGCTGTTAGGCAGGGGCCCTATCGCCCCGCAGCGGATGTGTGTTATACGCACAGGTTCTCGTGGGGTCAAGCATGAATATGCATTTTTTTAAATAAAAATTACATATCGCTAAAATGTTGCGGCAAAACTGGCATTCACGTCACTTTTTGCCATTGTTTTTTATGAGTATTTTCGATTTACCCGTGAGAGCGGCCCTGAATGTTTTTAATAAGATGGTTTTGAAGTTCTATTGTAGTGCCATCACCTAGTTCGAACGATGCACCTACGCTGCCCTCCTCTTGATTGTGGTTGAAGCGCTTACATTCCGCTTCAAAAAGCTTTCCGTCATGGCGGATTAAAGCAGGCTGCATCGGCTTTTTCGGGTTAAACTCTAGGCTGCCGCCGCCCCTAAAGAGAACCGTCATCAAAGGAGAGCCAATCTCCATTACTCTGGATTCCGATTTTTTTGAGGAGGCATCTTCACCTGCCGTATAGTTAATGGCCTCGCCCTTTGGCTTATAGAAAACCCGCGTAACCGATTCAAAATTAGGATAGTAGGGCTTGGGCTCTTTAGTGCGCACTTCACCAATCACTCTCTTGCTGGCTTGGCGTTTTGCAAAATGATCTTGCATATTACCGCCCTTGGGTCGGGTTTGTGCAATTTGTGATTCTAGCTCTGCATAGGCTTGCTTATACTCTTCAGAGCCACTGTCTATCGAAAGTGATTCCATATATTGGGAGATTGCTTTCGTTAATGCATCGCTCTTTTTACTAATCTTTTCGAAGCGATGGCTTTCTGTATTGCTAGCCTTCAGCTCCATAGCTTTTAAGTTATTCACATTGGCCAACTCACGCACTTGCGGTTCAATTGACTGTAAGGCACCCTTAATGAAAGAACGGGGAGGCTCAATTTTTGAGCCTACGGGAATTTCTTTCTTATCGCTCGCCAAATAATTAGTAAGATGCTCAGCAAGCGCAACCGATGTTCCATCCGCCGCCAAAGCCGCAAGCAAACGAGCATCAGCCTCACCTTTTTCGTAAGTTTTATTCAAATCAATGCCATTATCATTGGCGTTTTTCACCATATCATCCGCAATTTCGAGGCCAATCGTTGGGTCGGGGAAGCGACCCACATCAAAATGGCTCAACACTTTATCGCGCTGCTCTTCAGTCAGGTTCTTAGAGTTTTTCATCACTGCAACGAGGCTTTGACGCAGCGCTTCAGGGTGCGGAGTACCTTGAAGTTTATTCAAAACCGTAATGCGCGCACGGCTATCTAGCTCTTTATTTTTAAGCTCCAGCGCTTCCATTCCTTCAATAATAACACGACCATTAATATCAAGCGGGTTAGATTCATCAAAAACCTGTTTCAAGCCATCTTCTAGTAAGAACATGGCGCGCATATCTTGGTTGCCAATGGCTTTTTCCATACCGCGGTTGCGGCCATAACGCCCCATGACCACATCTTTATAGGCTTGAGTGCGGCTTTTTAATTTTGGTTGAATGAGGCTTTCTAAATCTTTTGTCGTTAGCGCCTCGCCATTTTTAGCTTCCACTAATTCGAGGATTTTATCTGCATTATTACCTAGGCTCGCCCAAACAATGGCCTCGCGACTTAAAATTAATGCACCAGGGGTAACGGTGTTAAAACGTCCTGCGGCTCCCCATAAAGCGGGCATCACCTCTAAACTCGCTTTATAGAGCTTCTGTGCCTGCGGATTATCCACATCATCTGTACGACTAAGGCCTAGGCACATATTAAAGTGAGATGCATAGGCGCCACCCGCAAAGCGATAGCGCGCCACCTCTTTCTTGGAAGGCCCCTTACCTTCAGGGATACGATAAGGCTTATGCGCCAGCGTTTGGTGCTCAACTACCTTTTCCACCTTTGCTAGTTTTTGCATTAGTGGATGTTCTTTTAACTCATCTAAATTATGACCTTTAGCCTTCATTTGCTGGTTAATGAAGCTACGCATATTGGTGTGTGAGGTGCCTTCCGATAAGTCACC
>JALZUV010000122.1 GCA_023301245.1 Rickettsiales bacterium | reverse complement strand
GATAATCTCACTAAACTCATCACCGATTCTGGCTATAATGTCTCCAACATTAGCCGATGAATAAAGAAAACCTCCTCACCACCCTAAGCCTATTTACTAGCGTTAGCACGTTGCTCTGCTGCGCATTACCTGCGCTGTTAGTTACCCTTGGTGCAGGCGCGGTACTGGCAGGAATCGTCAGCTCCGCCCCGTGGTTAGTCGCCTTATCTAAATATAAAATTGTCACCTTCGCCATTGCGGGCATCCTGCTCTTAGTTGCCGGCTTCATGCAATGGCGTGCTCGCAACGCGCCCTGCCCTATTGATGCAGCCCAAGCCAAAGCCTGCCTAAAACTCCGCAGAATCAACAAATTTATCTATTGGCTATCGGTACTCATCTGGTGCATTGGCTTTTTCTTTGCCTTTGTAGCCGTGCATCTTATTTAAAACGCAGCACTCTTTTTTCGACCATGTGCCAAGAGCAGTAAGCGAATATAAAGCTCAAGAGCAGCGATAGAGCAGCATGTAAAAAATAATCCCGAAATATTGGCTGACTAGCAAGCGCTTGCTGAATAGTAAATCCATAAAGGAAAATGCCGTAAGAATAATCTCCACTCGCAATCAGCCAATGTTTACTAGGGTTTTTAACGCCTAAATATAGTGTGGCATAGGTTACAGGAATCATCGCAAACACATCTAATTCAGGGAAAGACAGCAGCACCCAAGCAGTAATCAGCGCGATGATGAAACACTTATGGGAATAAGCAATAAGCTTACGCCATTGGTATGCGACCACCCCCGTTAAAAAAGCCAGCGTTAAACTATAACCCTCAACCACGGCACTGCGCACATGAGTTGCTAATTCAAATTCCGCAAGCACTATAAAATAACAGACCGCTAAGAAAGCTAGCCAATAGCGCTTTCTTTCCATCCTTAAACCAGCGATAAAAGCTAATATTATGTAACACCAAAATTCATAAGGAATGGTCCAAAGCTGCCCATTAACCATGTTTGGTGAGGGATTATTCAGAAAAACTCCCGGTAAATTATAAGACATTACTCCAACAATATTTCCGAAATATCTGAAGAAACTCTCATCCGTAAAATAATCTTGAAGATTAAAATTCGTAAAAATCACTCCAATCAAAACTGCAGATAGCAAAACCTCAACACATAAAGCGGGGAAAATACGTATAGAACGCAGATATAAAAACCTGCTAATCTTAGGGTTTCGCTGAAGACTTCCCGCCACTAAAAACCCACTTAAGGCAAAAAAAATCGGCAATATTGCGGCAATGACCGGGCGAAAATCAACCGTATATTTCTCGCGAAATTCAACGCCATAACAAACTTCTATGCTATGGAATACAACAATCGCACACGCCAAGATCAGCCGCAAATAATCAAACCCACTAGGGCGGTTATTTGCTTGAAGCATCTTCTCATCTATATTCAAACTACCCCCCCCTTTTTCGACCTTACTATTATAGCTATCGGCATAGCAGGTAATTGCAACAAAATAACCTTCCCCCATCAAGAGCGCCATCATAGAACATGATATCACTCACTACGCAAAAACTCGCCACATGGCGAAACCCTAGGAAGTGTAAGTTTCTTATCACTACCGACAGACAGTTTTTTACCTTGCCTTACTAGGCTAAATGGCTAGCCTTGCCCTTATGTTACACACCATCGCCAACAAATATCATAAGCAGATGAAACAAGGCTTCACCCTGCTCGAACTCTCCATTGTACTGGTTATTATCGGCTTAATCATTGGTGGCATCACGGCGGGCTCCAGCCTCATTCGCTCAGCAGAGCTAAATTCCGTCATTTCTGATGTGAATAAATATAAGGTAGCCTTTGGCACTTTCAAACTGAAATATAACGCATTGCCTGGCGATATAGATAATGCGTCAGCCTACTGGCCGACAGAATGCGTAGCTCAAGGCACAAGATTATGCGATGGCAATGGCGATGAGTCCATTGCCACCCACGCAGCTTCATACGAACCCATCCGTTTTTGGCAGCATTTAGCTTTAGCAGGATTAATTGATGGCAGTTACACAGGTTTTAGGAATGGAAGAATTGAAATTACAGACGAAACCCTGCCTGCGGCTCCCATTGATGGCGCGAGTTTTTCTATTACAACGGGCAGTGTTTATTCCTCGCCAGCTCAAAGCAATAACCGTCTCACTCTTAATGGAAACGACGGTTGCAATATTTACAATAACACCGGAATTTTAACGGGAACCGAGGCACTTTCAATTGATAGAAAAATTGACGACGGCTCGGCTGATAGCGGCAAAGCATACAGTAGCAAGGGTCACTCGACTAGCGGCTGCGCGGTTGTACTTTCTGGCTGCACTGATAATGAGAAAACAAACCCCACAGGAACCTATGATTTAACAAGTGATGAACCGAGCTGTCGCATGTGGTTCGACCTTTAATCTAATATAAATAAGGAAGTTTCTATGAAACAAGGCTTCACCCTTCTTGAACTTTCCATTGTGCTGGTTATTATCGGCTTAATTATTGGTGGCATAACCGCAGGCGCCGATTTAATACGTGCTGCACAATTAAATTCCGTTGTTTCCGATTATCGAAAATATCAAACAGCCGTGAAGACCTTCGAATTGAAGTATAACCAACTGCCCGGCGATATGGATAATGCTACCGACTATTGGGGCACCGCCGCCGATTGCCGCGCCGCTGCCGCAGGCACCGCCACCTGCGATGGCGATGGCAGTGGAAAACTCGCCTATGTTTTTAGTGGAGATACCAGTGGAGTCCAACATGAACCTTGGCACTTCTGGAAGCATTTAAGTAATGCTGAAATTATTTCGGGTAATTTTAGTGGCTTTAGCGATAACTCACAATGCAGCATTGCAAATTTTTGTATGGAATTAGGGGTGAATGCGCCTAAAGGATCGATTGAGGGAGCAGGTTGGTTTGCAACTTCGGCTCATACCACGACCAAACAATTCCAAGGACGCGCAACGAACCAAAACCGTAATACATTCTATTTCACCAATCCGTCTAATAATTCCAACCTTTGGTGGGGGGCTTCCATCTCCGCCGTAGAGCAATATCAAATTGACGAAAAAATGGATGATGGCATGCCTTATACAGGTAAGCTGGTTGATATGTCGGGCATCCCTACCGCTAACACGCGTAATTGCGCTAGTGCCAGCAGCAATGAATTCGCGTCGGACCCTCCTGGCGTCACCACCGTAGGCGCGACGTATCTGCTAGATAAAACCACCATAAGCGCTACAGAAGGCTGCATTGCAATTTTTGATATGGAGTAAGGTTAAGCGCCCCAGTAATTTTAAAAATGGTCGGGGTGACAGGACTTGAACCTGCGACCTCTCGCCCCCCAGGCGAACGCGCTACCAGACTGCGCCACACCCCGACAGTGTTATAACATTTAGATTCTTCAATCTAAATGGGGCTCACACGCCGCCCAAGCTTTGCCGCTAACGGCGAACTGGCCTTGCCAGCCTTTCTTCGAAAATTTACAGAACTTCTGAAATTTTATTTCGAAGATGGAGGATGCCTTGGTTTAACTCTTTTAAGCCATCATGCAATGAATTTTTTACCTCAACCGAGGCAATAGGCTCGGCTTTAGTTTTACCGGAAAGAACGGCTTTTGCGCCCTTTATGGTGTAGCCTTGTTCGTGCAGCAATGTTTGAATATGGCGGATTTTTTCAACATCCTCCGCACGATAATAACGGCGACCATTATCGCGCTGCATCGGCTTAATATAACGTGGAAATTCCTTCTCCCAAAAGCGCAGCACATGGGGCTCTAGCTTCAGCTCATCCGCCACTTCGCGGATAGTACGCATTGCCTTTGGCGTTTTAGTCAGAGAGGCTGTCATTGACTTTCTTTTTCAGAATGTTTGACGCATTAAAGGTTAAAACAGTGCGCGGGGTAATTGGCACTTCTTTACCTGTTTTAGGGTTACGACCAATGCGGCTTTTCTTGCGGCGCAGGTTAAACGTACCGAACGAGGAAAGCTTCACTTGGTTACCCGATTTTAGCGCATCGCTAATTTCTTCGATAACAGCATCAACCATCACACCAGATTCCGACAAAGATAAGCCCACATCGCGGTAGATTGCAGCAGCAAGATCAGCACGGGTAAGATTTCTTTCAGTATCAGACATGGTAGTTCCTCTTTGTTTTCTATAGTGAAATTAGAACATTACCCCAAGTTAGTCCAGCGCCTAATGCGGGTAATGCAATTAAATTTCCAGCCTTTAATCGACCATCGGCCTTGGCAACGGCCATCGCTAACGGGATAGTGGCGGCAGATGTATTAGCGTGTAACGCAGTGGTCATGACCACTTTTTCTTTTGGATATTTAAGCTTAGCGGCAATTGTCATTAAAATGCGCGCATTGGCCTGATGCGGAATAAGCCAGTCGACATCATCCATCGTATAGCCCGTTGCACTGAGTGATTCTTTAACCGCTTCAATCATTTTCGACACGGCATGGCGGAATACTTCACGCCCTTCCATGTGAACATGGCCAGCCGTTTGCGTGGTTGAAACACCACCATCGGTTTTCAAAATATCAGCCAAGTTTCCATCCGCCGATAAGGTGCTGTGCAATAGACCACGCTTAGAATTTTCTTCCGCACTCAGTACGACCGCGCCTGCCCCATCGCCAAACAGAATGCAGGTGCCACGGTCATTCCAATCGACAATTCGCGAATAGGTTTCGGCGCCAATGACGAGCGCATGCTTAATTTGACCCGCTTTAATAAGGCCATCAGCCACGGTGAGCGAATAGATGAAACCCGAACATGCTGCTTGCATATCGAACGCCATAATTGAAGCCGCACCAAGCGCCGCTTGCACGCGTACCGCCGTTGCTGGAAAAGTTTCATCAGGCGTGGTGGTGGCAACAATAATGGCACCAATTTGTTCGGCCTTTAAGCCTGCATCATCCAGCGCAGCTTGCGCGGCTTTTGTGGCGAGATGCGAAGTGAATTCACCTTCAGCAGCAATATGGCGCTGTTCAATGCCGGTGCGTTCGCGTATCCACTCATCCGAAGTATCGAGCGTTTTTTCCAAATCTTTATTGGTCACTACATTAGCAGGCAGGTAATGGCCAATACCGGAAATAACGCTACGCAACATCGGCAGAATCTTTCGTTTCTTTCAACATGCCTGATTGTTTCATCTCATCAACAATAAGCTGATTGGCATTATTTTCTAGCAGCGCGGCGGCGGTACGAATGGCATGGCTAAAACCATAACCGTCAGAACCACCGTGGCTTTTAATTGCCACACCATTGAGGCCTAAAAACATCGCACCATTATAGCGGCGCGGGTCGAGGCGTTTTTTCAAATTACCCATAGTTTTAGACGCTAAAAGATAGCTAAGCTTGGTCGCCCAATTACTTTTAAACGCCTCTTTCAGATTCTTAGTAATGAGCTTAGCCGTGCCTTCAGCAGTCTTCAGCATTACATTACCCGAAAAACCATCCGTCACCACGACATCGACTTTGCCCATTGGCACATGATTACCTTCGACAAAACCTTGAAAGTTTAAATCTAGCGGCGATTGGCGAATAAGTTCTGCCGCTTCGCGAATTTCGGGGTGCCCCTTAGTATCTTCTTCACCTACATTTAACAGGCCAAGCGAGGGGTTTTCCATACCAAGTACGGCGCGCGCATAGGCATTTCCCATAATTGAAAATTGAAAGAGCTCAGTCGCATCAGCCTCTAGGTTTGCCCCTAGGTCGAGCATCACCACTTCGCCTGTTTCGGTTGGGAATAAACCCGCTGCCGCAGGGCGCTTAATACCGGGCAGCATACGTAAAGCCAATTTCGACATGGCCATTAAAGTGCCGGTACTACCACCCGAAACAATTGCATGGGCGCGGCCTTCTTTTACTTCATTGATAGCCAGCTGCATCGAGCTTTGGCGGCCTTGGCGTAGTGCCATAGAAGGCTTAATATCATCATCCACCACATCATCCGTGTGGATAATCTTTGAAGCAGCAGCCAAATCTGCATGTTGCTCTAATAGAGGACGTATTTGCGCTTCATCCCCCACCAACGTAAAACGTAAATCAGGGGTTTTTCGTAGAGCAATTTCTGCACCCTCTATCACACAGGCAGGCGCATCTGCGCCGCCCATTGCATCGAGCGCAATGGTGAAATGCTCCGCCATCAATCAGAGATTATGTGTTTACTTTGGATTCAGTTACCTGACGACCACGGTAATATCCATCAGGAGATACGTGGTGACGGCGTGTTTGTTCGCCTGTAGGCTGTGCTTCAGTGATATGCGTTGCGATTTTTACGTTCTTGTGCGAACGGCGCATACCGCGACGTGAATTACTGATTTTACTTTTAGGAACTGCCATAACATCCTCGTTGTTCTATGTGTAGGGCGGGTTTATACGCATATAGTAGCAAAAAATCCAGTGATATTTTACAATTTTTCCATTAGAAAACGGTCACATGAACTTATTTAACCGACATCTCCTAAATATGCGCCGCATTCGGCACGCGCCAAGCTTCGCAAAAGTCGAGTTTTTAAAGACCGAGATTGCCGAACGATTAGCCGATAGATTACTCGATATTGACCGTAATTTCCCGCTCGCGCTCGATCTACATGCGCCTACTAGTCAATTAAAACCCGCCATCGCTCAAGGCAAAGTTGGTCAATTGATTGAAGCCAACCTAGATGCAATCGCCGATGATGAGCTCCTACCCTTCGCTGACCATTCGCTGGATGCCATCCTCAGCAACTTCCATCTTCATTGGGTGAATGACTTACTCGGCACGCTAATTCAAGCCCGCCGTGCACTGAAACCGGACGGCTTATTTCTTGCCGCTCTGCCTGGCCCCCGCACTTTGCAGGAATTACGCACCGCGATGATGCAGGTCGCCGAAGCCACAGGCAAAGCCGCCCCGCGCATTGCCCCTTTTGCCGAGGTGCGCGATGCGGGCGGGCTATTACAACGTGCAGGCTACGCCCTGCCCGTGGTTGATAGCGAATTTATTCACCTTACCTACCGCGATTTCAGCACGTTCTTGCGTGAAATTCAAATGATGGGCGAAAGCAACGTGCTGGTTGAACAATTTAAAGGGCTCACCACTGCAAATTACTGGAAAGCAGTCGAAGCTGCTTATGAAAAGCAAGATGGGCTATTCCCCGTTACGGTCGAGCTGGTGTTTTTAACCGCTTGGAGCCCGCACGAGTCGCAACAAAAACCACTAGCACGCGGTAGCGGCAAAGTTTCGTTAAAACAGGTTTTCTAAGCTGGCTAGTTGCTGGCCTTGCCGCCACATTAAATGAATCCGCGAAATTAAGTGAAACGACTATATCCATGCAATGTTATTTCCAGCTTTCCTAATTTTTTAATTCCTGTATTGCTCACCCATGGCTTCAAACTCAAAAAAAGTAATTTTCGCGGCACTTATCGGAAACGGTCTGATTTCTATCACAAAATTTATCGCTGCTAGCATTACAGGCTCGTCTGCCATGCTATCGGAAGGAATTCACTCGTTGGTCGATACGGGCAACCAAGGACTGCTGCTTTATGGGCTAAAACGTGCGACAAAACCAGCGGATGATCGCCACCCATTTGGCTATGGTGCCGAACTTTACTTCTGGGCTTTTGTCGTCGCTATTTTATTATTTGCGCTCGGTTCGGGTATCTCAATTTACGAAGGCATCCATAAAGTGATGCACCCTGAAATTGTCACAAATGCGTGGATTAACTATCTGGTACTCGCGCTTTCCATGTTGTTTGAAGGGGCGGCAACCTTTGTTGCTTTTAAAGAATTCACTAAAACCAAAGGCGATTATAGCTATTGGCAGGCTATTAAGCGTAGCAAAAACCCTGCTATCTTCACCGTGTTATTTGAAGATTCTGCCGCCATGCTAGGTCTTGTCACCGCCTTTATTGGCCTGCTAATTGCGCAGCATTTTAACATGCCTATTTTTGATGGTATCGCCTCGATTATCATTGGTGTTATTTTGGCCATTACTGCCATGTTCCTCGCTTATGAAACAAAAGGCTTACTAATTGGCGAAGCGGCCACGCCTGAAGCGCGAGCACAGATTCGCGAAGTTATCACTAGTACCAAAGGTATCACCAATGTAAATACCATCGCCACGCTGCATCTTGGTCCTGAAGAAATATTGCTCAATGCGAGTTTAGATTTTGAAGATACACTCACCGCCGCCGATGTCGAAAAAATCACCAGCGATTTAACAGCAGAAGTGCGCAAGCAAGTGCCCAGCGTAAAACGTGTGTTTATTGAAGCTAAGAGTTCTTAGCAGCCTTTACGGTATTTTTTAGCAAGCAAGCGATTGTCATGGGGCCAACACCACCTGGCACGGGCGTAATTGCACCTGCCACTTTAATGGCAGCTTCAAAATCAACATCCCCTACGAGCGAGCCATCTTCTAAGCGATTAATGCCAACATCAATCACGGTAGCACCTTGTTTAATCCAATCGCCCTTTACCATTAGCGGGCGGCCAACGGCGGCAATAATAATATCAGCGCGACGGCATTCCTGCGCGACATCTTTAGTTTTAGAATGACACACCGTAACCGTGCAGCCTTGGTTGAGCAAAAGCTGCGCCATAGGGCGACCAACAATATTAGACTTACCAACGACCACCGCATGCAAACCACTAAGCGATTCATGCTGTTGTTGCAGCATTAGCAAGCAGCCTTGCGGCGTACAGGCAACCAGTGAATCTTGGCCTGTTGCGAGTCTTCCTGCATTAACAATGTGAAAACCATCAACATCTTTTTGCGGTGCAATCGCATTGATAATTAGGTTCGCATCAATATGCTTAGGTACGGGAAGTTGCACTAAAATACCATGCACCGTTTCATCGTTATTCAGCGTATCTATGCGTGCCAACAGTTCGTCTTGCGTCGTGGTAGCAGGCATAATATCGGTGCTAGAGGCAATGCCACATTGCTCGGCCGCGCGGCCTTTATTACGCACGTAAACATGGCTTGCAGGATCATCGCCCACAATCACTACGGCGAGGTTTGGTTGCACTGCCATCTGCGCTACTTCTATCGCTAAGGCTTCACGGATTTCAGCGGCGAGCGCTTTTCCACTTATCAAGTTTGCTGTCATGCCCATGGCATAAACCTATAGGCCATTCAATGCAACGATTGTCCGAAAACTATTTCGAGTTATTTGATGCGCCAAAAAAGTCGTTCATAACCTCAGTCACACATTGCTCGGATAATGTTTTGATTACTTTTTTCAACACTATAGATTTCTTCTCATACAGCTCATCAAACCCATAAATAGAATCCGTCTTTTCGTAGCAACGAGCTCTCTTCTTTTCATTCGTTTGTAGGTTCTGATAGGTCGCGGTTAGGCCGTAATTAACCGAGTAATTTGTGACCGCAATGGGATGGTTTTTAATTCCCCATTGGTTAGTCTGAAAACGAACGCTATATTTAGGGTTAGCTGATTTCTTTGCTACAAGACCAAACTGCTGTTCCATTTCTTTGGTGACTTGCTTCGCAATTATTTCCGCAGGGTCATAATTCGCAATAAGGCTTGAATGCTCACTCACGGGATCAGGCTGGGGAACATTATATTTAAAGACCGCAGCAGAAAGGCTGGAGCCCAAAGAAGAGGCAAATGTTTTTTCGGTGAAAGAAACGGGTTCATCAATAAAATAGGAATAACTTTCGCCCGTTGTTTTTTCTTTATTATATAAAGAATCTGGCATCCCTTTTCCACAGGCGGACAAAAGAATTAGGCTTAGAATTACGGTGATAAATTTAGTCATTTTTCTCTCATATTTAGGCAGGTACGCCTTTGCTGGTGCTATATTCAAAATGTAATGCCACATCAGGGTGCACGCGCTTATAGAGCGCATGACAAGCCATTGCTGCTTCCGAAAACCCACAGGCGATGAGCTTTAATTTATTCTCATAGGTCGCAATATCGCCAATTGCATGGATGCCATCAACATTGGTCGCAAGCGTGGTCGGATGCACTAAAATATGGTTCATATCTAGGTTCAACCCCCATTCGGCAATGGGCCCTAGGTTCATGGAGAGGCCAAAGAATGGCAATAACACATCGGCTTCTAACAGACGCTCTTCGCCCGCCAAGGTTTTCACCCCAACGCCCGTGAGTGTTCCATTTTCGCCCTGCAACTTATCAAGCTGATAGGGCACGACCAATTCGACCTTACCCGTTTCGGCCAGCTTATGCAGCTTCTCAACCGAATCAGGCGCGGCGCGGAATTTTGGACGACGATGCACAAAATAAATATGTTCGGCTAGTTCAGCCAATGACAATGCCCAATCAACGGCGGAGTCGCCGCCACCTGCAATGACGATGCGCTTATCGCGGAATTCTTCGCGTTTGGCCACCATGTAGAAAATGCCTTTGCCTTCATATTCTTCCAGCCCTTCCATCGGTGGGCGGTTGGGGCCAAAGGCACCTGCGCCTGCGGCAATGATAATACCTTTGCAGGTAATTTGCGTGCCCGTTGAAGTTTCCACCACAAAGCCCTCACCTTGCTTATCGAGCTTCACCACTTGCTGCCCCAAATGATAGACAGGGTCAAACGGCTCGGCTTGTTTGGCCAATTCATCGGTCAGGCCTTGACCTGTAATAGAGGGATGAGCCGCAATATCAAAAATCGGTTTTTCAGGGTAGAGCGCGGCACATTGCCCGCCAATCATATCGAGCGTATCCACCACATGGGTGCGCATTTTCAGCATGCCTGCTTCAAAAATAGCGAACAAGCCCACGGGGCCTGCGCCAATAATACAAATATCTGTTTCATGATGTGTCATAGGAAAACGTTTAAACCCTTCACGCATTATGTGCAAGACAGCAAATTCTGGACATAAAAAAACCCCTTAAGTTTGTGTATAAACACAAAACTTAAGGAGGTTTTAAAATCAGAGGAGGAGGAGGAGCACGAGGAGTGAAATCCCCAAGCAAACAATCGCCTACTTGGGAAGATGCTTTCCCAAAGGAACACTAAACCCAACAACAATGTTATTAAATTCTGTACCACCTTGGGTAACTCCTTCTACAATTCCGAGGTCTGCACCATGGTGCGACCCTTCAATAAAGGCGTTTACGTTCTTAAGAACCCAAACGCTAAATTGTGCACTTGCACGCAATTGCCAAAACTTGGCATCTTGTGCCTCATTGTCTCCAAGCCACGCTCTTGTAGCAAAAGGAAATTCTCCATCAATAGAAACCGAAGTGGTTTCGTTGATTTGGAATTTTCCTCCTACATGCGCAGGAATGGAGAGAAACGTTGCCGAAGCATCAGCAAAGTAACTACCGCGAATCCCTAAGCCTCCGAAGATGCTTAGCTTTCCGAAACCAAACCCTAAGGTTGGTTTGATAGCTGCGGTGCTGAAGGTTGGTATATAACCACGCTCCGAAGAGTTTGGCATGTCCAATCCAGCAACCCACAGGGCTGTCACTTCCATTGGAAAAGATAACACACGCAGTGTATCTGCCAATGGGTCGTGACGAAGCCGAACGCCGACGGTACCACCGTTTCCTGTATCGTTAAATCCGATACGGGCACCGGGGCACTCACATGGAGCATTAACAACTCGAGAATGAGTCGCCCAAGCACCACCAAATAAGCCAGCAATACTCAAAGTTGAAACCTTTACAGGTTCCTCCTTTTC
>JALZUV010000121.1 GCA_023301245.1 Rickettsiales bacterium | reverse complement strand
TCAGCTCTGGTAAGGCTGCCGGGAGCAGTGAGGAGGAGTTTGAGGGCTTCGTGAGTGGATTTATGATCCTCGATCCACTGATTAAAGCGCTCGAGGTAGTCCTCAGGCTTTTCCCTGCCCTCACCATAGCCGGAGGTGGTCTCCATAACCCGGTCTGGGTGGTTTGAGACGAGGAGGGAGCGGGGCGCGGTGGCGCGGGTGAGGGTCTCCAACCACCCGGGGAGTGTTTGATGAGTTTTGAAGAGGTCTGTGGCGGAGGTAGGGGATGCGGAGAGGGCCTCGATCAGGGACGCCGGAGTGAGGTCGGGGAAACGGGTCGCAAGTTCGTCTGACTTACGGGCGACTTTCTTTCGAAGACGCCGGACTTTGACAACGAGTTGGTTGTGAAAAGAGTCGGTGGCGGATGAGTCATCAGCGGAGATGGCAGCGGCCATGAAGCCGAGGAGTTCCGAGATACTGGCACTGGTCTGTGTGACCACGGGCTTCATGGTGTTGACCGGTGCTAGGGCCGCGTAGATGTCGACGGTATCGAAGATCTCGAAGACTTCTTTATCCTCACCCTCACCAAAGAGGTTCTCACAGAGACGGGTGGCGCGCCCGAGCATTTGTTCGTAGAGGATGCGGCTCTTCACGCGTCGAACGAAAATGAGTTTAGTGATTTGCGGGACGTCGATACCGGTGGTGAGGAGATCGACAGTAACCGCGATCTTGGGGTGTTGTTCGTTTTTGAAACGACGGAGGAGGGTTTTATCGGCCTGCATGCCGGAGCCGGTGATCTTGGCGATGAGGGAATCGGGCTGGGGGCCGTAGGCGGTATCGAGGGCGTCCTTTAGCGCAGTGACGAAGATGTCGGCGTGGGAATCGGTGGCGCAGAAGACGAGGGTTTTACCCGGAGTGTCAGGATCGAGGTGCTGGGCGAGTTCCTCAGAGATGGTCTCGTTGAAAGGCTTGGTGATGACCTGGGTGTTGAAGGATTCGACGCCCTTAAGGACTTCATCGGGGGCTTCGTGGCTCTCGATGCTGGCGTCGGTAGTATTGTATGTGAGGACTTGCTCTCCCTTCTTCCACTTGATGCCGTGCTTAACGAGAGCAGTGGTGATGCGGGTGGGAGGGGTGTGGTCGCAGAGGTAGCCATCTGTGACGGCTTCGCGATAGGAGTAGTTGAAGACAGGTTTCCCGAAGATCTCGGAAGTATGCAGAGCTGGGGTGGCCGTGAGGCCGATCTTTACGGCATGGAAGTGATCGACGACGCGGCGGTATTTCGAGATGAAATCAGCTTCGGAGCGGAAGGCGATTTCGCTATCATCCATGTCCTTATCGAGGACGTAGCCGCGGTGGCATTCGTCGATGATGACACAGTCGTATTGATCGACGGGAGGTGGTGGATCATCGCTAAGCAGCACAACGCGGCGGACCATGCTCTGGACGGTGGCGATATGGACTTTAGTTTCCTTTTCGATCTTGGTGTCGCCGAGTTGGGCGACGTTGTAGATGTCGGTGAAAGTTTGGAGAGCTTCGAGCTGAATGCGATTGAAACCATCATCAAAAGATTGCTCTCCGAGGGCGGTTCGGTCGACGAGGAAGAGGATGCGCTTGAAGCGCTTGTGCTGAATGAGGCGGTAGATCAGCGAGATGGCGGTGCGGGTCTTGCCGGTGCCGGTGGCCATGGCGAGGAGGATGGCATCGCGGCCTTTGGCGATGTTCTCCTCAATTGCTGAGATTGCTTCGCGCTGGTAATGGCGGAGGAGCGGGAGATCGACAGGGTGGTCTGAGAGGTCTTGATCAGCTTGGGGTTTGTTAATCTCTAGTTCTTCGAGGAGGCCTTGCGGGCTGCGCCAGCCGTCGAGGGCTTGGGATTTATTAGTGGTAAGACGAAGGTCTTGGTAGAGGATGCCGGATTTTTCGGGGAGTTGCTTGTGGAAGGGGCGACCATTTCCAGCGAAGGCGAATGGTGTCTTGAATTCGAACCAGGGGCTTCCTTCTGGGAAGGTGTATTTTTTTGGGTCGATATCTTTGGCATATCGACGAGCCTGCCCGAGGACGGGAGGAAGGTCTTTGTTGAAGCGTTTGGCTTCGGCTACGGCAACAAGCTGGGTGCCGACGAAGAGGGCGTAGTCAACTGGGCCGGAGCTGGTGGGCCACTCTGCGATGGCTTTGTTTTTCCCTCTCTCCGGGCGTGCGCCACGAGCAAAGCGGAGGTTGCAGGTGTCTGCGAGCCATCCGGCATCTTGGAGCTGGGCGTCGATGATTTCGCGGGTCTCTGCTTCGTCGAGATCAGAGGCGAATTCTTTGGCTGCTTTTTTTGCAGTTTTGGTGACTTCCTCCGCTTCTTCGGAGGTGGCTTTGGTCTCTTCAGTTTTGGCCGAGAGGAAGGCTTCTTGGCTCTCCTGCCATTTCTTTTCTGACTCAGCGGCGAGTTCAAGCGCGGCGAGTTGATCTTCGTAGGCCTGTTTTGATTTACTGACCGCTTGAGCATGGGCTTCCGCGAGAGTGGAGGCTTTGTTTTCTGCTTCGTTACGGGCTTGTTGCTCGTTGGCGAGTTCTGCTTTTAAGTCGTCTAGCTCTTGTTGCAGTTCCTCAGAGGCATTGGCTGGTGATGGTGGTGGGACGAACGCGCCAGCCTTGAAAGTAGGTTGCGAGAGCTTGTGAAACCAAATCGCGACTCCTCTGATGAGCTTGATTCCATGGAGGGCTTTGCCTTGCTCGGCGATGCCAGTATGCACGGCCTCATTGGCGAGGCGTCGAATGGTGTGAAGAGCGTCGCCAAGTTCACGAGAGAGGATTCCCTGATCAAGAAGTTGGTTGATCTGACTGAGGAAGGATGGACGATTTGAGGTGTCCTGCGGGGTGTATTTTAGAACGCTTGCTACGATGGCCTCAGAAAGCTGCCTGACGCGTGTGAGAGCGAGGTCAGGTTCTATGAAGCAGTAGGCCTCTGCACCTGCTGCGAGTTTGAGCAGGTGTGAATCGTGTTTCTTGAGAAACTGGAAGTTTGGAGAGGCTAGAGGCACGGCAATTTAATATCCCTTGATGCTCTATTGATCACGAAGAGGGAACAAGATGCAAATCGGGGATTACAGGCGATTTACGGTGGTGCCGAACCTAACGAAGACTGAACCAACCGTCTGGTTGGGCAGTGATGGTGTCTTCATTTTAGCGAATAATCCCCCTTTTCTAATCATTCGATCAGAAAAGGGGAGCGCAAAAGAGGGGGACTTAGAAAGAAAGTCGGACCCCAGCATTGAGGGTCCAATCTGAGCCGAGT
>JALZUV010000120.1 GCA_023301245.1 Rickettsiales bacterium | reverse complement strand
TGACTCGATTTTCTTGCGCCGTTTTTAACGTTTGCTTTGTGTTCCTTTTTGGAACCCCACCCAATGCCAAAACGGCTTTATGCAAGATACTTTTATTTTTTCATCCAAAAATCACACCAAAATGAAGAAATTCATTAAATCCCATCCAAAAGCTTTATTAATAACAGCTTTTGTAATGGGTTGGGCGTTAGCCCTTTTCCTACACCATCCGATAACTTATGTCGTGATGGGAATATTTACATTTATCGTCCTAATAGCCTCTGGCGTTATGGTTTGCGATAAATATTTTTTCATCCTGCTTCTATGCGGTTTTTTCAGCTTTGCTGGACATGCGCAAAAAACAGAGATGATACAAAAATTTGAGGAAATCATCCCTCGATTATACCACATTGAACGTATCGACATTGACACGTTCTATGCAATTGAAGGGGTAGAAGCATGGTTTAACAACCACGCCTATTTCAGCACATCTTCTGTGTCCGTTGAATACCAAGCTATCAACGGAACATTGGAAATGACATGGATGCTCGACAGTATTCCCATCACCGAAAAGCTCTACACGTTAGAGGCAGGTGATAATCAATTTCTAATAGAGGTTGGTAATCTTCGGCTCTATTTTTTATCAAAAGATGCAGGTGACGAAAGGCTTTTTGCGAATTGCCTTTTATTGCAAGTTAACTTTAGAGATAGAGCTAGCAGAAAAAACGTTAGCGGCGATTACTTAAAACCAGCCGTTAAAAAACTTTCAAGATTGCCCAGTGGCAACCTTCTTTGCGTTTACGAAAATGAAAATGGGGAAGAAATTTTCAACCTTATTTTCTTTGCCAATGGCGAAGATGTGTTGCTAACTCTCATAAGTTCTGGCCAGATTGAGCTAGACCTTAAAAGAGGCGGCAAAGGCAACGCTGAACTGATGCGTGCCGATTCGAAAAGAAGATCTTTTCGAATTATGTTTTTCAAAAGTCTCTCACCTCCGTAATGGAAGTGAGAGCAGCCTAAAAATAAAACCCTATGAAGCAATTCATAGGGTTTTATTTTATTCTAATTTTGCGAAAATCATACGGCTATTGCCGTATTTTCTATCGTCAATGGCCACTAATCGGTTGGGTAGCTTTACGGGTTCTTTCCAACTTTGTTCCAACACGATGGCGGTATTCTTGCCAATCCATCCGCCTGCTAATGCAGTTTTAAGCGACGATACACCAAGGCCTGTATTATAAGGCGGGTCGAGAAATATTAAATCGAACGGTTCATTCACGGGCGGTAATTGGCTTGAATCCGCGCGTAGTAATTTGCAATTTTCTGTCTCGTCAAATTGATCAACATTAAACTCAACCGCTTCGAGCGATACACGGTTTTTATCGACAAAAGTAACATGGGTTGCGCCGCGCGAAAGTGCCTCTAGCCCCATCGCGCCAGAGCCACAAAATATATCAGCGACACGGCCTTGCAATACGCCACGGTTACCGTAATCGCCATGCATTAAAATATTGAATATGGCCTCGCGTGTGCGAGCCCCCGTGGGGCGCACTTCTTTGCCTTCGGGCGCTTCAACCCATCGTCCGCGATGTTTTCCCGATATAATACGCATTGCCATAATGTTAATATAGCGCGCGGGCGTGTTCAAGCAATCTTCAGTTTACTTTCACCACCTCACCTGCGGCTAAATCGCCCAGCAGGTGTTCGCCATAAGACACACGAATAAGGCGGCTAACGGGGTGGTCGAAATATTCAAACACGCGGCGAATCTCGCGGTTCTTGCCCTCGGTTAGGGTCACTATAAGCCAGCTATTGCTGCCTTTCTTTTCAATCGTCGTTTTTAAGGGTCGATAATGCACCCCTTCAATTTTCATGCCCTTTGTTAGGCGCGCTAGCGTATCTTTGCTAGGGCAACCATGCACGCGCACGCGATAGACTCGCTCCAACCCGCTAGAGGGCAGCTCAAGCTCGCGCTTTAATTCGCCATTATTGGTTAGAAGCAACAAGCCTTCCGAATTATAATCGAGACGGCCAACAGGGTGAAGCTGTTGATGCTCAGGCGCTAAATAATCATAAATAATAGGGCGGCCTTGCGGATCTGACTTGGTGGTCATCACGGCTTTGGGTTTATTAAACAACCATAGGGCGGCTGCTTCAGCTTTAGGGATAGGTTTATCATCCACCTCTATCAGACAAGTTTCAGACACATTGATGGCCGGACTATCAATAGCCCGACCATCAATTTTTATTCTGCCGTCGGCAATCCAGCGTTCTGCTTCCCTGCGGGAGCATAATCCACTAGCTGCCACCGCTTTAGCGATGCGCATGGCGTAAGCCTTTCTATTCTAAAATACGAATACGTGATGTATCAAAACCAATTTGCGCGAACACTTGGTCTAAATCATTACCTGTTTGGGCAAAGAGGTCTTGGTCAGTATCAGCGCAATATTCCATTAATTGAAGGTTTATTGGTAAACCTGCTCCAGTACCAAATCTCACGGTCCACAAAGAAACAAGCTGCGAAGTCGAGACTGCTTCCGTTGTACCATCACGCATTAAATGCCCATAAAAAGCTCCTCCTGCAAGGGGATCAATCACACTCAAATTTCTCATTGAGTAACACTCTTTAGCGGCCATGCCATGAGGCCCATTACCAAATGAATAGGGGCTAACATCACCGTTATAGTTAGGCGGAAGCGGATGGTTGTTAGGAGCAACAGGAGTAGGAGTAGTACCCGCAATTGGCATATAAGTTTGGAATTGATTTAAAATACCATCTGTCAAAAAGATAACAATCTTATTACGATCTTCTGTAGCATTAGCAGTTTCATCAATTATACGCTCTTTTGAGTCTCGCAAACCACAACCGCCGCATGTTCCTTCGTTGGTGGGAGCCACCATCGGCGCTAATTGAGCAAGAATCGTTGCCTTATCATCTGAAAGAGGGTGAGTGTTTTTATAAGAACTACCGTAGTTTGTTAAACTGATACGATAGTTAGAAATTCCGTCAGCGCCTACACCTTGATTGGTAAATACAATATCAATGAAATTTTCAATCGCAATTTCAAGCGCTTCACGCTTTGTATTGCCCGAACCACTAGAGCCACCCATTGACCCTGAAGAATCGACAATAAAGAAATAATCTGCAGGTTGGAACCCCCCACTACCTAGGCCAACGGTTACACCGCCACCTACTGCATTTGCAGCATTGGACGAGCCGCCTACGGTGCCTGCACTTAAATATGCCGGCACATCAAAGCCCGCAGTATTTACTGAAACCGTACTGTTAGCAGTATCCACCGTATGGGTAACGTCACTATCGTAATCATAGGTTATCCCTAATGTTCCCACAGGTAAATTTGCTAGGAAATATTCTCTCGCTTTTTCAGCATCACCATCATTAACGGATGATGCCACTGCCGCCGCATCGGCTGCGCCTGCAATTGCACTGGAAGCCATGAAAGCACGCCCTAAATCTAGCGATAAGGCGATAGCCAATATCAACGAAT
>JALZUV010000119.1 GCA_023301245.1 Rickettsiales bacterium | reverse complement strand
GTTCTGGCGGGCGCGTTTCTTATTCTCCTTGAGGGCGGCACCAGAGATTTGGATGAAGCTCGTCCCTGAGAATTGGTTGAATGCTTCGCCCAAAGCACGCTTCACTACTGGTGAAGTCTCGGAGCTATTAAGTCCAAGGCCACTTTTGATCCGGCTCAACTCCTCTTGCCACCCCTGCCCCCAAAGATGGGGAGGGACGTTGTCCTGTGCTAGTCGGTTTTGGAAAGCGCCTTGGGCTTCGCGAATCTGCCTTTTACCTTCAGAAATTTCTGAGCGGTTCTTGTAATCCTCCGCTTGGTCAAAGTGTTTCTTGATCGCTTGGCTAGCACCATTCACGGAGGACAAGAGGCTTGCTGAAGCGTTGGCCGTTTGCTGAAAAGCACCTGGCTGCACTGCGACACCAGACTGGCGGGCAGCTACGAGGGAGTGGAGTGGGACGCGCATGGTTAGTTGAAGATTCCAAATGGGTTAGGGCCATTGCCTGTTCTTTGAAAGTTGCTCCTTGCACCAGACACAAAACCGGTTGCTGCATTGATGCCAATGCCGAGACGTTGTGCGCCGCCAGCATCGGCACGAAGGTCATCACTGAATGCTAGGCTGTTCCTTTGGTTGTCGAGGGTCCCAATAGCATCCAACCCACGGCTGGTGGATTCGTCAATGTCCTCATCAAGACGCCCTTCGATGTCTCCGAAGATGGCGAGGGAAGTCCCACTCGTTGTGTCAAAACCGGAAGCTGCTTGGCTGGCACGCAACTGTGCTAGGCGGCGCTGCTTGTTGTCCTGCTGGCGTTTTGAGTTCTCAATGAGTGCTTGCCGCTGGTCCTCTGCCCGCCGTTCGAGTAGGTTCTGCTGGCTCTGGGACTGTGCATTGGCTGCTTCCTCTGCTGATTTCTGGGCATTCAAAGCGGTGCCCGCTGATACGAGAGTGGAGACAATGAGGACTGCTGCGCTGGCCATACTATTTTGAGGACTTTGTTTTTATACGCATGGCCAAGATGGTCATGGGTAGGGGTTGATTCTGCCTGATTGAGATACTCGGTTTGCGCTCCCATGTCGAGTGCGGTGTTGATTGGAAGTCCTCAGAGAGTAGTGGCAGTGGGTCGCCACCAGTGGTTCTCGGGTGCTGCTGCTGAATTTCAGACCAGTTCTCTCGGTCTTGGCTCACCTCCCCACCAAGTGTGTTTCGGAAGCGCACTAGCACCTCGCTGATTGAGCTTTTGCTGCCGATGGCACCGAAGTCAAGTGACTTGGGGCGAACTTCTGTGGTGTAAGGGAGTCCCACCATGACATTCTTCCCCGACCGTGGCAACTGCACCACACCACCAATGACGGGTGCTAGGCCATGTGGTTCGCCATCAATGAATGTGTCAATGTCCATCCCATCGAACCGTTCTAAACCTTCCACCGTCGAGAAAACTTCTTCGGAAACCTTTTCCGTGTAGCAGTCAAGGAAGCGCAAATTCCTCACATCATTGGCCTCTTCAATACGTAGCATGTCCGGTGCTAGATATTCGATGAACCTGCGACCATTTCGTTCCACAACCGCATAGTGGTCATCATCCTCACCATCACCTGAAGTGGTGGCAAAACTCTCGAAAGCACCGTCTGTCTTCCAACGTGCCCACCCAACGACATTCTGCGCCCGCTCGTAAGTGAGCAAAGGGATCTCCCCGCCACTCACCAAGAACAGCGTGGAGTCAGGCAATTCGCCTGTGACCATCTGTGTGACGCCACCACGTGTGACGTGTGTTGCTAGCTGCGTAAGATCCGCTGAAAGATACCCGCCATATTCGACAGAGCCTCCAGTTAGCTCTTGGATCTTCCTGCCTTTATATTGGAGGAAGAGGACATTGTTCTGCACAGGGGATGCTTGGAAACCTTGCTGTGCGCCAATCTGCATCTGTCGATTGATGCCGTTGTTCTCTGGTGTGATTGTGCTGCCATCTGGCGAGGAGATGGCCCAGACACCTAGCGTTGTCCCCACAAGGAGTGACAGGTGAGAGGAGAGCCATGTGATTGCTTCGTAACCTTCAGCATCCGTTTGGAAACTCATGCCGTCTGTGGCTAGCGTGCCGAGTGCGAAGTCGAAAGGCTTCTGAGTTCTGGAAAGCCAGAGTGTCTGTGGCCGCTTCTCAGTCCCACCGAAGCAGAGACGCCCTTGGTAGAATGTGACTCCGACTGCATAGCCATTACGTGGTGAGAACGCATCTTCATACCACTGGGATGAGGATTGCAGGGATTGGAATGGACTCTCGACCGTTACCGCCACCTCGGTGCTAGAGTTCACCGCAGTGACCAAAGCATGACCGGAAGCGGCATAGGAGTTGATTGTGAGTTCAACACGGAACGCCCGTTGTGGGCCATACTGTGGTATGATCACTCTGATCAACGCTGGTGACTCTTCGGTCTCTGCCACGCGCTCATTGCGGTTGTCATCTGAGGACACTACTCTGATTGTGTCCCAAGATACACCTTCGTTAAGTGACCTTTGAACCCAATATACCCCTGTCCACGTGCCGAATGTTTCAAAAACCCAACCTTCTTCGACGGCGGTGGGGGGGACGAGTTCGAGAGTTTGGGCAAAAAATTGAGGATAGTCCTCAAGGTTGTCCTGTCCGACGACATAGTCACTTGCACCAGCATAGTCTTGCACAGCCACATAGTAGAAATCCGTATCAGAGATGCGCTGAAAGACAGTGTCACCGATAGCATAGTTACCGTTTTGAGGGGAGAAATTTTCCCTGCTACCAGTTGCTGTCTCGACGAGGTGTTCATTTCTTGACTCACCAACAACGTGGTCAATGCGGATGCGGTCGCCTACCCAAGTGTCTCCAAATAGTGGGATGCTAGAATTGATTGTGGTGTCACCGGTGAGACCACCTGGGGTCATGATGACTTCCTCTGTTGATGGGAATAGTTCCCAAATTCTTTCCTGCCAAGGGAACTCACTCACCTCCCACGTGTCATCGCTAAAGCGCACGATGTTGTGGACTGGGATGTCTGGGTGAGTGACAATGATACGGTCAATTCGTTGGGCGAATTGGAGGGCAAAGATTTTATCCTCCCCCCACGGTGTAGCATAGACCGTTGGCTGGATCTCCCCACCATGGATGATCCGCATAGTGTGGTCCCCAAGTTCGACAACGTAGCCTTGCGCTTCGGAAAAGCGGAAACCAAGTAGGCGGGTCTTCTTAGTCTCATCGACAGTGGCACCCACGAATTGGAAACCAGCACGGCGGGTCACTCCACCGGCGCGGAGGACACGTGCATTTTCTAAGATTTCACACCCTGAATTGAACTTTGGTAGGTCGATACGTCCGGCTAATTCGTCGGAAAGTTCACCTGCATTCAGGTTTAGTTTTTGGGTCTCAGGCATTAGAAACTGGAATCGGTTGAGTCGGATTGACCGTAGTTGGTGCTATACCTAGCACGGAGAGAGAGTGAACCGGCGAGGCGGTCTTCATGCTCTGAGTTCTCCCCAGAGTTGTCTTGAACAGCATCGTAGTATTGAGCGTTTGGGAGATCGACGGTCTCATAGGTCCTTTTCTGCCTTGCGACTTCTTGAGGGTCATCGCTGGTTGGTCCGGCGAGGTAGCTTGCTAGCAGCCGTGAGACTGCTGTGCGAAAATGGGGGGTCCAGTCAGATGGGTCGTTGACATCTCGGATGTATTCGATTGCGAGGTTTTCGTAGTTCGACCAAACCTTGGTGCCAACGATCTTGAACCGGTCGATGCCTTTTATTCCGTAGCGGACACCTTTCACAACCCCTTGGTCATCAGTGAGTTCTTCCCCTGGAACGATGCGGATTAACCGCAGACAATCTTCGGGAAGTTCATGAGCAAATTGATACCCGATGGTGACAACGTCTGTGCGGCGGCTGAGACCTTCAGCGTGCTTGGCGAAGGTCCAACGGTGCGCTGCAAGTGTCTCTTGCCGTGCTTGGGCGTAGAACTCCACGCAGTAGCGGGTCAAAGCATCAGACTGTGCCGCATTGTCGTCGAGGCGGAAAATCCGACGATCACCCAAATGGGCGAGGGCCATGTTACAGATGTCGATTGGACTCATGAGTGTAATGGTAAAGGAAAAGGGCAGAGAAGGCAAACCCTCCCTGCCCTTGTGAAGACATAACCAAATGCCAGATTAGTTACTGTTGACCAACGGGAGGTTGACGAAGAACACACGACCAGCGGTGAGCGCACCATCTAGGGTGGCGACCAATGCTTGTCGTTTGGTGCTTTTGACTCCGCCATCTTTCACATTGATGAGGCGTGTGCCGGATGTGTTTACCGAGACAGCTTCAGCAACGCCATCAGCATTGTCGGCAAAACCAATGTCGAAAGTGCTAGCACCAGCGGCAGCACCCACCGAGACGGTAGCACCTGGAACGATGGTCATCCCAGAGGGGACATAACCAAGGAGAATGGTATCACCATCAGCAGTGCCAGCTGGGACAGTGACCTTGCATTGGAGGAAGGCAGATTTCCCGCTGATAAGTTCAGCAGTAGCGATGAGGTTTGCAGCGTTGTTTGTGGCAGCTTCTTGAGCTGTGTAAGTGTCTGATTTAAATTGGGCCATTGTTTTAGATGGTAAAAATTAAAAAGGGTTAAAAAGCGATGCCGGAATCCCGACACCGCTAAAGGTGTGGGTTAGACAGAGATGTCAGCGAGGATGTTAACAACGCCTTTCTTCTCCTCACGCACTGCACCAGCGCGGAACTTGAAGCGGATATTGTCAGCACCATTGCCTGGAGTGTTCCAGACACGGGTGGAAGCTTTCTTCCAGTCGCCGTAGCAGACCTTTGACTTCAACCACATTGGGCAGGACTGGATATTTCCTGTCTTGTGGTTAGCGAAGCGGCTGGAGACGAGGAACTTAACACCGAGGAAATTCTCGATCATCCCTTTGTCGAATGGCTTGCCTCCAGCGAACTGGCGGAAGTCTGAGCTAGTCACAACGGTGTCTTCCCAGAGTGCGAAGAGTGCCTTCGGAGTGACGCCCATGCAGAGCATTTCGTCATCGTCTGTGCCTTGGCCCCAAGCATCGTTGTCCATGAAAACACGGATGGCTTCAAGGATCTTAGCACGGGAGAGGTTAGTGTTGCCATTGGCGCTGCCAACTGTGACTCCGACAACTTGGTCGCCATCAAGGATCTCAGTGGTCATAGCCTCGTTCGCACCAGCACCAATAGTGGTAGTGCCGAGGATGGCTTCCATGATAATGTCCTCCATTGTGCGTTCACCGGCTTGCATGAGACGCATGGCGGCTTCAGGCATGGGGACGCCGAGACGGTTGAGCTTCCATTCGTCGTCCTCATCGAAGTGAACTGTGCGTTCAAAGTTCTTTGGGAAGATGAAGGCGCGTGCGGTTGGGAGTTCAACAGCGGCTTTCTCTTCAAAGCGGGCAGTTTTCTCTTCAAGATCAAGGTCGCCGAATTGTTCGATGGTAGCGTAGCGGCCAGAGCAGTCTGGCTTGTAGGTCACGTAATCCTTTAGGATGTTGATCTTCTTGGAAATTCGAGCTTTCCATTGCTGCCCGTAAGAAATCTGGGCATGCTCATGTGGTGTCATGTTCATTTTAGTGTATAAATAAGAGGTTAAAAAAGATGGTAGTCTTTTTGTTCCGGTTATCCTTTGGCGCTTGCTGGGTCCGTGAGGTTTGTCCAACTCTGCTTTCAAGGGTCGATTCAAGAAACTGAGTGGTCTTCGTTGATTAAAGGTCCAGCAAGGATTGTCTCACACTTCGATGACTGAACAAGTGCTAGCACGTTGGGTGCTAGATCGTCAACAAAAAAGATCCCCACCCTAGTAAACCAAGGTGGGGATCTCCCGATGTTAGCAATATGAATACCCGCATTACCTGCGAAGCACCGAACTATTGCGCGGATTCTGAGATAAGTCGAGCATGAGTTTGCACCGATTGCTCATGTTGGGGGTGGGATGAGTCATAGAATGCTTTGTTTAAAGGGTTCTCAGGGTTTGTGAGGATGTCCTCTGCCTGTGAAAGTTTTCCACCAGACGTAATCTGAACACCCCCAACGCTAGCACCTTTCAACGTGCCTTCGCTCAATGATGTCTTCAGCTTGGACAGAGCAACCACCATGTTGGGTTGGTTGACGAGGTCTTCAGCTTCAAGAGGGAGGCCCAGAGTTTCGGAAACGAACTTAGCATCACTGATAGTTGTCTCGTAATTCTGTTCACCCACCGTATCAATGATGGATTTTTTGGCTTCACCGATACGGTTGAAGGCATCATTCTTCGCGGCTTCAGCTTCCATGCTGGCACGTTGAAGGTCGAATGCTAGGAAGTCAGCAAGCTCTGTTGGGCCATAGCCTTTCTCCATTGCGTAGCCGATTGCCTTGTCGAGAACTTCATCACCCAGTTGGACACCTTCGGGCATCTCTGGGAGTTTCAATTGTTCTTTGAAAGCGGCGGCATCAGCAGGGAGTTCTTTCGGGGTTGGTGGAACTCCATCGGCGATCTGCTTGGTGAGGTCTGCCTTCTCTTGGTTGAGACTGGTGATGGTGCGTTGTGCCTCTTTCGTGGATTTGAACACATCAGCAAGGTTCTTGAAGGTGGACCCTTCGGCATGCTCGCCAACACGTTCCTGCCAACCGTCTGCGAAGCTGAGGTCTTCACCGATGAGCGGTGGGAGTTCAGTTGGTGGGTCAGAAGGAGGTGGATCAGATGGCGGGGTGGGGGGTGCCCCTGGGGGGTCGCCTTCTGGTGAGTGGAGGAAACGGTGTCCGTGGAGTAGGTTTGTTAATTTCATGAGGTTATTTGGTTATGTCTTCGGTTGGGTTATTTGCCCTCTCCCTCTTTGGGGGTGGGGTATGTGAGGTCTTTAATGCGGTTGGAGTAGACCTGCAAGAACTGTGCTTTGGTGTAGCCGCCGTCACGTGCCCAAGCGATGAACTCAGGAGTCATGTCGCCAAGGTGTGGGTCTTGGACTGGGGCACCTTCCATCGCAGAGGGGATGCCTTTGTAGCGGTCTGGGGTGCGGTCAACTTTATCACCACGCTCTTTCGCTTTGAGGTCACGCACTTCACCTTCAAGGCTGGCGGTGTATTTCAAAAGACGTGCAATCTCTCGCTTATACGTGTTGGCCTCTTCCAGTGACACCATTTTCGGAGCTTCCCCCTCTGCTGGAGCTTCCCCCTCTGCTGGAGCTTCCTCCTCTGCTGGAGCTTCCTCCTCTGCTGGAGCTTCCTCCTCTGCTGGAGCTTCCTCCTCTGCTGGAGCTTCCTCCTCTGCTG
>JALZUV010000118.1 GCA_023301245.1 Rickettsiales bacterium | reverse complement strand
AATCCGCTACCCGTTGTGTAGTTTGGATTGATGAACATTTTAACCCTTAACCCCTTCGTGGATGCTCGCACTCGGTAGCGGATGTCAGAGCTCTACGTTAGCCTAAAAATATGAACATCTCAGAGCTGCGACACTTAACTATATGGATAAGTGAAAATATTGAAAGCACAGAGCTATCAAACAAATACCGGTTACTGTTCAACGCTATGAACAAGTATTCTCAACCTAACCAGAGAGGTGTATCATTTGAAGCAGAGAAAAATACTCTGATAGAAACAGTTGGAAATATATCATCCAAGGATTTATCTGCAGAGCAGATAAAATTTATTGAAGGCATCAACCTTTTACAGCATATCGGCACACGAGGCTCAGCTCAAATAGAAGATGCTCTTTTTAAAAATGTTATCGATGTTGCTACATCTGCAAACAGGATGAATGAGATTGCCGCCGAGATTGATGCTGGGGTTACCAAGTCCAACTCAATATACGAAGGACTCAAAGACTTAGATCTTGATGAACCAGTATTAGATGATGAGATTCTAGTGCGTATTGGATTTCATAATAATTCAGCAATCGAGAATATTAGCGATTTCAAAGAATGGGGTAGAAAATGGTATGATATTGGTCGGGGTATTACGATGGCTCATAAGCAATCCCCTGAAGATTTCAAAGTCATTGGAGCTACAAGAGGTTCAGTTATCCTAGAGCTAGCTCTAGCAGCCGCTCTCGTGAAAACAACAAGCTACATCATTCTACAAGGGCTGAAGGTAGCTGAAAGAGTTATTGAAGTCAGATTAAAAGCTGAAGAGTTAAGACACATGAAGCTAAAAAACAATAAATTAGCAGAGCAATTAGAAGATGAAGCGCAGACAGAAAAGACTACAGGACACGATTTAATACTCAAAGACGTTGCCAAAAAACTGAAAATCACTAAAACTAAGAATGGCGAAGAATATACAGCGTTATCCAAATCTATTTCTCATCTTTTAGATTTTGTCGAAGGAGGTGGAGCTGTTGACTTTGTTCTTCCTGCACATGAGGTTTCTGAAGACGAAGAAGAAGACTCAACTGAGTTACTTGAAGCCGAGGAGCTAAGAGAGACTTTCACAGAGATTCGCAAGATCGAAAGTAACATTCTAAAGATCGAAGATTACATGGAGTAACCAATACACTCAAACCAATAAAATGGCTAACAAGGCGCAGTAGCCAATCCCAGACGGCGCCTGTATCCGCAGCTTTTACACCACTAAACACTTAAACCACAGTCCACCATCGCCCTCCCGTCTAGGATGGCTATGCTAGGACGTTCGGCTAAAAATAAACCACAACCAATAACTATAAATGAAAAGACAAGTATTCTACAGCTTCCACTATTCTCCTGACAACTGGAGAGCTTCGCAAGTTCGTAATATAGGAAAAGTCGAAGGAAATAATCCAGCTTCAGACAATGACTGGGAGGAGACAACTAAAACAGATAAAGCAATAACGGAATGGATTGCTTCACAAATGAAGTTGAGATCATGTATAGTTGTATTAATTGGAGCTAACACTTCTGGAAGGAAGTGGATCAATCACGAAATCATTAAAGCGTGGAATGACGGTAAAGGAATAGTAGGTATCAATATTCATAACTTGAAAAATTCTAGTGGTGATCAAGCATCTAAAGGATCTAACCCATTTTATAATCTGACTGTTAATGGTTCAAGGATGTCAACTATCGTTAATACCTATGACGCCCCATACTCAACAAGCACTTATGTTTATGATCACATAAAAGAGAATATCTCTGATTGGGTAGAAGAAGCTATTGAAATCAGAAATAATTATTCAGAGTCTTAATGGAAAACAAACGAAAACATTTAGATTATCTGCAAGCTGTAATTGCAAGAATGGCACAGAACTCCTTTCTAATAAAGGGGTGGTCTGTCACTTTAGTTTCTGCATTATTTGCTTTTTCCGCTGCGGACAAAGATCATAGGTATGTTTTGATAACATACGTTGCTATTCCAACGTTTTGGGTGCTAGATGGCTTTTTTATCGCCTCTGAACGACGCTTCCGATCACTATATGATAAGGTTAGGAATTTAGGTGAGGAGTCTATTGATTTTGATCTGAACCCAACTCCATACGCTAAAAAGCACCCATGGATTAGTGGTGTTTTTTCTGAGACATTACTAGTATTCTACCCTGTATTCATTATTCTTACATTCATCGTTATGTTCGCTATGAAGCCTTAACTAAATGCCGAACAAGGCAGCGCACCCAACCCACTACACGCTGAGTAGTTTATTTTAATGATAACTTTAACCCTTAACCTCTTCGTCAACGTGCGCTCTCTGTAGTGGGTGGGTGGCTTTTGACGTTCTGCTAAATCATCAGATTTTATCATATACCCACATCACCACGCGAAACGGGTTCCATGATTTTCTCGTTACTACCTCAGCATTTATTTTCTTTGAGAAATGTAAAGCTTCGCCGTAATGGGAGAAGTTATAACATTCCTCAACTTGATAATACGTGAACATAGGAAATTATTATTTATGTGTTTTTTCACTAGCCACTATCTTCTCAAAATCCTCCCACTGTTTTGGAGTGATCCGTTTAGTGAATACCGCTCTAAACGGCTCAATCAGTCCTCTAACAAGGGAGCAAGCCCACCAAATCGGCCAGCCTGTAAAAACGGCAACCGCTATCAAAGCAGCAAGTATATCCCCTGCCATCTCCCCTTTTAGCCGCCATACTTTTATAGGGACTCTAAAGACCAACTTGGGTTGAGCTTCCCACATGAAGCCCATCCATATCTTCCTCAATGCAGAACAAGGCGCTGCTGAGCAATCACTGCCCGCTTGTGAGTTTTCCGTGTTTGTAGTTTCCATGATTATTGTGTATTTGAGTTGCCTCTTGGCAGTGATGTCAGAGCTTTCACGTTCTGCAAAAAATGAATGCGATTCCATCCATGATCGAGCGAATGCGCACACGGCCTGATGTCGGTGTTGGCGATCAAGAGCAATCGTGGAACCTCCTAATTCCGAAGGGAAGAAGATTTCGCTGTGAAGTCACCGTTCCGCATACTGTTCTCGAATGGTTCGCATCAGTGCGGGATAGAATAGAGAATAAGGAAGTCTGGTCTGATTGGATGGATTACGAAGGATACGATGATAGCCCCAAGGCAGATTTGGAAGAAGCTATGGCCGAGGATGTCGAGCGTTTCGTAGACCGGATTTCTAAGGAGCGATTGTCCCTACCGTTGAGCATCTACGAGCCAAAACAAGAAGCAGAACAAGA
>JALZUV010000117.1 GCA_023301245.1 Rickettsiales bacterium | reverse complement strand
CCGTCTTTGACAATCGCCAAGACAACAAGATTCTCAATCTGATCTTGAATGAGACTCTTTGTTGGCGGAACAACCACCTCTTGCTCCACAATCGGAGCTTCCGGCATTGGCTTCTCCACCTTCTTCTTCGATACTGAAGGTATCTTCGGAAGGGTCGGCACATTAAGCCCAAAATCTTTAACAGATTCCGTGGCTTTCTTTGCGCCAAAAGAGATTTCGAAGCCTACACCTGCGCCAAAACGAGTATTTCTACCTGCTTGGGTGACGTAAGTGCTAAGCACCAGGCGCTTTTCAGCCTTTTTGAAGATCTTATTCAACCAATTCCAATTCGTTTGAACTGGTAGTTGAACAAGCGCACCTCCCCAGTAGCCTCGCCTAACAATCGTGTTTGGCGTGGCAGAATGAACGGTGGAAACCCGAAGGCTCGCATCATTCAAACCCCAATTGGGATAAAGGTTAAACTTTTTACTCTCCGCTCCCAACGTTAAAGTCGGAAACTTCGAGTCGCTATTCCAACCTAACCCCGCATTAAAGTGCGGCGTTAGTTTGTAACTCACTCCTAAACTTTTTAGGTCGAGGAATGAGATTCTCTGGATTCCATATTTTCGATAATTAACCGATAATATGGATGCTCCAGTAGGCGCGCCAAAGCTAGTGCTTATGTTTGCCTCAATCTCACCCCAAAAAGCATTTACTTTTTGGTTGAGATCATCCGCTTTAGTTTGACCCAAAACGAAGCTTGTACTTAGTAAGAGTACAATGAAAAAACTTAATTTTTTCATTTTTAAAAAATTTAGACTCGGGCAAAATTGCGCTGTGAGTTTAAAATGATTTCCTGCAATTTAGACAAGAATTCGCTTATTCAAATAAGGAGTAAGCAAAGGCTTACTAAATTGCGTTTTTAAATAAAAAAAACACAGAAGAAATCCCATTAATTTTACCATTAAATTGTGACGCTTTTGTGACTAGAAACGCTATACATTTGCTGCTTAATCTTTAAAGTTAGCCCATGTCATCAGCCAAAAAGATAATCATCACACCCGACCAACGCGCGGCAGCCAACCCTGAGCAATCAGTGTGGGTTACCGCCAATGCAGGTACAGGTAAAACCAAAGTGCTGATTGACCGCGTTTTACGCCTATTGCTCAACGGTACTGTGCCCGATAAAATTCTTTGCCTTACTTATACTAAGGCGGCCGCGGCTGAAATGCTGTCGCGCCTGCAACAAACCCTCGCCCAATGGGTGCGGATGGATGAGGCGCAACTGCACCAAACCATCACCGCCATTACGGGGGCTGAAGCTAACGACACGCAAATGACCCGCGCACGGCAATTGTTCCTCACCGTATTAGAAGCACCCGAAGGCGTGCGTATTTTAACCATCCATGCCTTATGCCAATCGCTACTAAAACGCTTTGCGATTGAAGCAAAAGTGTCGCCTTACTTCCGCCTGATGGAAGGCACGCAGGCCAGCATTTTAATGCAAGATGCCCGCCGTATGGTTTTCACCCATCAGCGCAATGATGATTTAGGCAAGAAGCTAACCGAATCGCTCAACCTCATCGCCCGCCACATGGGTGAAGAGCAAGTGAATGAATTGCTCGATGAAATTATCAATAACCGTAAAAAGCTAGAGCCGTGGTTTGAAGAAGGCGCCACCACTCAAAACGTGCGCGACCAAGTTTATACGACACTTGGCATTGAACGCGGCCAAACCCGCGAAGCACTGCTAGCCGATTATTACGAAACCATGCCGCGACGCATCACGCAATTTGACGAAGCGGCGAATATTTTAACCCAAGGCGGATCTGGCGATAAAGAGCGCGCCGAAATTTTCCATCAATGGCTCGCCTTTTGGAAAACAACGCCCACAAATGCGCCAGATGATGCACTCTTTATGCAATGGGTGAATGGATTTCTTACGAAAAGCTTCACCCCGCGCAGCTCGTTAATGGTGAAAAAATCGCGCGACAACCATCCTGATATGGCTGAATTTCTGGTCGAAGAACAACAACGTATTTACCAACTCACGCAGAAAATATTCGCAATGGAAGCGGCGCAATGGTCGCTTGCTACCCTCACCGTGGCCGAGGCATTGCTGACGCTTTATCGCGATTTAAAATTGCGCAAAGGTTTCCTCGATTATGAAGATTTAATTCATAAGGCGCATCAGTTGCTAGGGGTTGCAGGCATTGCCCCGTGGATATTATTTAAACTCGATAGCGGTATCGACCATTTATTGATTGATGAAAGCCAAGATAACTCAGGCACGCAATGGGAAATTGTGCGCCTCATTGCTGATGAATTTTTTCATGGCGAATCGGCACGAACGGCCAAACGCACGCTATTTGTGGTGGGCGATGAGAAACAATCTATCTACCGTTTTCAAGGTGCCGAGCCTGAAAAATTCGCCGAGATGAAACATTATTTCGCGCAGAAAATTGAACAGGCCGAAAAGCCATGGCAGGTGGTGAAACTTCGCGAATCTTTCCGCTCTACTCCTGCTATATTGCAACTGGTCGATAAAGTTTTCGAACATTCAGAAGCATCCGATGGCGTAATAGAACAAGGCATCGCGCCTGAACCGCATATTTCGCGGCGCGAATTTGCAGGTCGGGTGGAACTCTGGCCGCTAACCGCGCAGGAAGATGAAACGGATGATAGAACGCCCTGGCAAATTCCCAGTGTCGAAAATGCGCGCGCCACGCAAAAT
>JALZUV010000116.1 GCA_023301245.1 Rickettsiales bacterium | reverse complement strand
AAAATCTCCCACTCCATAGCTTCGCCACCGCTTGCAGGTTCAAATTTCATGGTGAGCTTACCGGGTTCTTCCACCACCAAATCGGTCGCACGATATTGGTCACCAAAAGCATGACGGCCAACAATAATCGGCTTATTCCACCCACCGACATATTTGGGAATGTTTTTGCAAATAATAGGCGCACGAAAAATAGTGCCGCCGAGGATATTACGGATAGTGCCATTGGGCGAACGATACATTCGCTTCAAGCCGAACTCTTCTACTCGTGTTTCATCGGGCGTAATAGTCGCGCATTTAACGCCTACGCCATATTGTTTAATAGCATTCGCCGCATCAACAGTAATTTTATCATCCGTTGCATCGCGCGATTCAATGCCCAAATCAAAATATTTTAAATCGATAGTTAAATAAGGCTCAAGCAATAATTCTTTAATCCACGCCCAAAGAATACGCGTCATTTCATCGCCATCAATTTCAACAATCGGGTTTTTTACGGTGATTTTATTCATTGGATTTTTCTTCCCTATCTAAGATTTTTTGCATTATCCAAATACTCATTAATGCTACAGCAATACCCGCGGGAGCATCAATAAAATAATGCCATTTTGTCCAGATGCTTTCCAAGATAACAAACGTTAAATATCCGACACTCGCTAACCGCAATAAAATGCTCGTGGTACTTATCCATAGCCCCCACACCGCCAAGAAACAGGTGGCCACATGAAATGACGGAACAGCAGCGAGCGTGCCTCCCAAATATTTAGCGGTATTGGCATTATAGCCTTCTACTCCGCCAGCTTTCATTTCATGATAGTTTTCTAGCAGTATCGGAAATGTTTCATTCGCAATTAAATTATGCCCGTCGCCATAAATAAATGGCCCAAGTGCGGGAGTAATATAATAAGAGAATGCACCTATCGCAACCATGATAAGTAGCGCCAGATAAAAACGAAGATACTTCCTTCTATCGGCAATCATAATAAAGCCGAACACAAACATAAAGATAGTAAGATATCCCATTTGGTAAAAATTATTAAAATCGTCCGTTTGCGCTAAATAAGAACGAATAAATAATAATCCATCAGTGACTGGCTTTGTCAGTTGTTCGCCTTGCCAATAAAAATCATCATATAATTCAGGGTTAATCAGTAAGCTCCACGACTTAAGATTAATGTGTAGCAGGAGCGCAAAACATAATATTAGAATATAAAAAACATCGCTTATCAGCTGCCTTATTATTGCAGGGTCGCGCAGTTCTTTTGCACAAAGGGAATAAATAAAATACATGCAAAAGACAACCACCATCGGATAAAAGCCGTACGAGCCTAGAATGGATAAAACCCCAGCACCAGGCATCGCTATCTGCAGAGAGCTTGCCCAGCTTATACCACTAACAATTACGCCTAATAAAGCGACGATAATGACGCTCGCTTTCATCACTTTGGGTGATTCAAACCCTAAATATTCTTTCCAAGACATATTTTTTTAATCTAAGCTATAATCATCTAAAAAGGGAGCCTTTGATGCGTTACGAAGAATATCAACAAGATTACAAACAAAGCTGTAGCAACCCTGACAAATTTTGGGGTGACGCCGCCAAGCAGCTAACGTGGCATAAACCGTGGGATACGGTGAAGAACACTTCCTTCGCAAAAGATAATATTTCCATCCGCTGGTTTGAAGGTGGGCAAATGAATGTGGCACAAAATTGTGTCGATAGGCATTTAGCTACCCGCGCCAACCAGCCCGCCATTATTTGGGAACCTAACGACCCTACTGAGGCCAGCATCACCCTCACCTATGCGCAACTCGCCAAGCGCGTCAATCAATGTGCGAATATGCTTAGAGGCCTCGGCGTGAAGGCAGGAGAACGCGTCACCATTTATATGCCGATGGTGCCAGAAACCGCTATTGCGATGCTCGCCTGTGCGCGTATTGGCGCCATACATTCGGTAGTGTTCGCTGGTTTTTCGCCCGCCGCATTACGCGGACGCATTGAAGATTGCGATAGCCACCTGACCATCACCACTGATGAAGGCTTACGCGGAGCCAAACGCATTGCGCTAAAAGCCAATGTCGATAAAGCCGTTGAGGGCTTGGATGAGCAGAAAGTGCTCGTGGTAAAACGCACTGGCGGCGAAATTAACTGGCACGAGGGGCGCGATATTTGGTGGCACGAGTTACAAGAAAATGCGAGCGATGAGCATGAAGCGCAAGCCTTTGATGCAGAACATCCGCTATTCATTCTTTATACTTCAGGCTCCACAGGTCAACCCAAGGGCTTGCAGCATAGTAGCGCGGGGTATTTGCTTTACGCCAAACATACATTCGAAAATGTGTTCGATTACGCGCAAGACGATATTTACTGCTGCACCGCCGATGTTGGCTGGATAACAGGGCATAGTTACATTGTTTATGGCCCACTTGCAGCAGGGGCAACCACGCTAATATTTGAAGGCGTGCCCACTTACCCTGATGCCAGCCGCTTCTGGCAGATAGTCGATAAATATAAGGTCACACAATTTTACACTGCTCCCACCGCCATTCGCACGTTGATGAAAGAGGGCAATGACTTTGTGAAGAATACGAACCGTAGTTCGTTGAAGGTTTTAGGTTCGGTTGGCGAACCTATCAACCCTGCTGCATGGAATTGGTATAATGAAATAGTCGGGGAAAAGCGCTGCCCTATTGTCGATACATGGTGGCAAACCGAAACGGGCGGCCACATGCTCACCCCTATTGCGCATGCGTGGGAAACAAAGGCCGGCAGCGCCACCTTCCCTTATTTTGGCATTCAGCCTGTGCTAATCGATACACAAGGCAAGCAAAGCGACACTCGAGGTGCCTTATGCATTAAAGATAGCTGGCCGGGGCAAGCACGCACGATATGGAACGACCATCAACGGTTTGTCGAAACTTATTTTAGCGCCTACCCCAACCATTATTTTAGCGGCGATGCTGCACGTAAAGACGAAGATGGCTATTACTGGATAGAAGGCCGCATGGATGATGTAATTAACGTGAGTGGCCATCGCATAGGCACCGCCGAAGTAGAAGCAGCCCTCAATGGCCATAAGGCAGTCGCAGAGTCGGCTGTAGTAGGTTTCAGCCAAGAGGTGAAGGGCCAAGCCATTTACGCCTATGTCACCCTCAATGACGGCTTTACACTGGATGATGATTTACGCAAAAGCCTCAATTTACAAATTCGCACCGACATTGGCCCGATTGCTTTATGCGAGAAAATTCAGGATGCTCCCAACGGGCTGCCCAAAACACGCAGCGGTAAAATTATGCGCCGTATATTGCGAAAAATTGCGGAAGGCGAAGTAAAAACCCAAGATGATTATAAAAAGCTCGGCGATATATCGACCTTATTAAACCCTGAAGCGGTTGATAATTTAGTAAAAGGACAATTATAAATGCTACTCACCACCCTTATTATATTCTTACCACTCGCCTTTATATTTAAAGGATTACGACACTGGATTTTTGCGATTCATTTATTGCTAATGGCTCTGGTAAGTTGGACGAAATTCCCATCATTAGAATATGCGTTATGGCACCCTTATTATATTTATTTCTTAGGTGGCTGGCATTTACTTTTTATCAACCTTGTCACTTTTGCGGCCTATGGTTGGGATAAACGCCAAGCCAAATTTGGTGGATGGCGCGTACCCGAAAAAACCCTGCATAGCCTTGCTTTTATTGGCGGAACTTTAGGCGCATGGATTGGCAGCAAAACCTTCCGTCATAAAACGATTAAAGGCAGCTTTAAACAAATGTTTATTGCAGTTGTTATCATGCAAATAATAGCCGTAGGTTTAGTAACATGGGTAGTAAACTTCTAAATTTCTAAGTGGTGGCGTGCAGCAGGAGCCGTTCCCTTTATAGAGGTCATAGAAGGCTGTGCTGAAGAGGGCGATACAGAGGCTTGCTTCATTTTTAATTTCAAGTTTTGTGGGTTATCTGATTCTGCGAGCGCCACATCTTGTGTTACCTCGCCACGAATATAACGCGTTAATAAGGCCTGATCGAATGTTTGCATTCCAATGTCGCTATTACGTTCCATCACTTCACGAATTTCTTTAACCTTGCCTTCCTCTATCAATTCACGGATGAGGCCTTGATTAAGCATCACTTCGCTTACAATGCAGCGCCCGCCCATACGGCTTTGCACAAGCCGTTGCGAGAGAATTCCCTTCACGTTTAATGCTAAATTCATCAGCACTTGGCGATGTTTATCTTCAGGGAAGAAACTTAAAATACGCTCAATGGTTTGCGGGCAGTTATTTGCGTGTAAAGTGGCCAAACATAAATGACCCGTTTCAGCGAAATTAATTGCATGTTCCATCGTTTCACGATCACGAATTTCGCCGACTAAAACCACATCGGGGCGTTGGCGCAATGCATTTTTAAGCGCTGCCTCAAACGATAGAGTATCAATTCCCACATCGCGCTGAGTCACGATGCAGCGTTTATGAGTATGTTGAAATTCAATAGGGTCTTCGACGGTAATAATATGGCCAGAAGCCGATGCATTACGATGGCCAATCATCGCTGCGATTGAAGATGACTTACCCGAACCTGTTGGCCCGACGATGAGTACAAGTCCACGTTTTTCCATTGATAAATCAATATAAGCACCGCTCAATTGCAGTTCTTCAAACGTAGGAATAACGGTATTAATTTTACGAATCACCATACCAGGTTCGTGCTGCTGCATGAACATGTTAATGCGGAAACGTCCCTTATCTCCCCATGCATAGGCAGTGTTATATTCTAATTCTGCTTCAAATTCTGCACGCTGTTCGGGTGACAATAAATGATCAATTAACGAAGAAATTGCGGCTCTATCAAGCGTTTCACCCACCTGCTGAATACCTTGATCAGAACGGAAGCTCGCTGCTCTACCCACCGTTATGTATAAATCCGAGGCATTTTTTTCAAGCATAGTGGCGAGTAATTCATCGCGGTTTAAATTGGTCATTAAAATTGGCCTGTGTTTGCGTTAGTTGGCGTGCCAGCAGTGTGAAGGTTCGCACTTTCCACTTCGCTATCAGGGTTCGTGGTCGCAGTAACAATTAAACGCCTAGCTTCGGCTGAGCTGATAATATTTTGATTTAATAAATTCATAATAGATTCTTTCAATAATATCATTCCCGCTTTGCTACCTGTTTGAATCATGGAGGTAAGTTGCGGAATTTTATTCTCACGAATGAGGTTTCGAACCGCAGGAGTTCCCACCATAATTTCATGCGCGGCGACACGACCATCACCATCGGCACGCTTTAGCAAGGTTTGTGTAATCACCGCTTCGAGCGACACAGAAAGCATGGCGCGAACCATTTCTTTTTCATCGGCGGGGAATACATCAATAATTCTATCAATGGTTTTAGGCGCAGAATTTGTGTGCAATGTACCCATCACTAAGTGACCCGTTTCTGCTGCCGTCAAGGCAAGCTGAATCGTTTCTAAATCACGCATTTCACCGACGAGAATAATATCAGGATCCTCACGCAATGCGCTTTTTAATGCTCTTGAAAATGACTTAGTGCTCGCCCCTACTTCGCGATGGTTTATGAGCGATTTTTTAGAGGTGTGAATAAATTCAACAGGGTCTTCAATTGTCAGAATATGTTTGGCCGTGGTGCGGTTAATATAATCAATCATCCCCGCCATGGTGGTTGATTTACCGCTACCTGTTGGCCCTGTAACCAAAATTAAGCCTTTAGGTTTTTCCACCAATTGTTTTAAAATCTCAGGCGCTTTTAGCTCTTCTAACGATAAAATCTTGGTGGGGATATTACGTAATACTGCCGCTGGCCCCGCCACCGTATTAAAGGCATTCACGCGAAAACGCATGTCATCGCCAAAGGTAATGGCAAAATCAATTTCCAGATCGCGCTCATAATCGGTACGCTGCTGCTCGGTTAAGATGGCATAAAGCAATTGCTTAACCATATCGGCCTTTAACGCATCCATTTTCATGGGAACCATATCGCCGTTAATCCGCAATAACGGCGGATTACCTGTCGATAAATGCAGATCAGAAGCTTTATTCTTCTGCGCAAACATTAAGAGTTCAGTAATATCCAAAGGACTATTCTCCTATCATGGGCCATGCCCGCTAGCGGTTAACTAGTTCGATTAGATAGTAAAAAGGTTAATCTTTCCTGAATGTGTGAAATATCAGTTGGAATTTTATTTCCTTTTTGCGCTTCCGCTTTCACGTGCGTGTAAACTTGTATCGCCTGCTCACTCCGTCCAGCATGGTCAAGCATCACGGCTAGGTTATAATGATAGAGCAAGTTATCAGAGTTTAAGCTAATGGCGCGTGCCATCTTTTCAATCGCATGCTCCATCTTTCCTTCACTTGCATAAAGGGCTGAAATTTGTGCAGGCAGTACATCGTAATGCGGGTTTTTCTGTTCCAATTGAAGCAATTCATTCAGCGCTTCTTGCGGTGACTCTTGGCTGACCAACACAAGGAAATTATTTAAAACTGATGGATCACGCGGAGCCGTAGCCAATAGCTGACGGTAAAGCTTACGCGCTTTATCCAGCTGGTTTGAACGATGATAAACCGTAGCAAGACCAAGCATGGCATCTTCATTTTGCGCACGATGCGCTAAAATTTCTTCGTAATATTCCGCGGCTAAATCAAGCTGGTCTGCTTCCATTGCTTCATAAGCCATCACCAAATAATCATTCACATCAATATTTGGCTTTTTCACTTGGATAGAAATACCCATCGCTTCATGCTTTTTAATTTCAGGAGCATTCAGCTGTAAATTAGGCACGGTAGCGCGCGAAATACTCACCTTCTCTTTTTTCGATTCAGGCAATGGGTTATTCAACCCAGTCGGAAAATTCTTTAGCAGTAGTTTGCTGTCAGGGCTAATTTTCACAGCCTCTTCCACGACCACTTCAGCAGCGGTGGCTGGCATGATAGGCGCCATCTCTTTTTTCAAATCAGCCACAGGTGCTTCTAGTTTTTGCGTGCCTATAGGCTGCATAATAACTTCATGGCGTAGTTTAGGAGCCTCAACAGGCAGCGCCGCAGTTTCAAATTCAACCACAGGAGCCTCTATTGCTTCTTCAGCAATTACGGCAAGAGCTGACGGCACTTCAGCAAGCGGAGAAATTGCTTCCCCAACCGGAGTTTCAATCATCTGCACGGCGCGTTCAAGCATATTTTCTACGCTTGTTTCTGTAGCAACGACAGCGACAGGCGTTTCTATTTCCATTGTCAGCTGTGCCAATGGCTCAACCACTTCTGGCGCTTCGATAACAGGTGCAACAAATTTAGCCGCCTCAATAATGGGGGCTTTAATTTCGGGTGTTACAACAGGTTCATTTATTGCCACCATCGCCGAAACTGGGGGCTCTGGCATAATTAAATCTTCTACGAACCTATCTTGCGATAACGCGAGAGGCGGAATAGGAATGACAGAAGGCGCTTTTAATTCTTTAATTTCTGGTGGCACGATAATATCGCGCGTGCGCTGTAGTGAGCTAAAACCGTCAGGTGATTTTTCAATCACGATAGATTTAATTGGGTCGCCCAGCGGAGGAATCGCAATATCGCGCGGTGCTATATTCACTGGCTGCTTCACTCGCAATACGGGCGGAGTAATAATGGTAGGTACATCCCCTATCGCAGAAGTTTCAGCAGGCACATCTGCCGATTTATTTTTTCCAAAAAGTGAAAATACACCATCTAATATCGAACGCGGTTGCACCGCTTGCGTTGTCACTGATTTTGTCACAGGGATAGCCATAGGCTCCACTACCGCAATTTTAGGGGTCGCTGGCATTTTCGGCATTGCCAAATCTAGCACGGGTGCAACAGGTAAATCTACTGGCAAAGCAACGGGCATCTCTGCGGGCATCTCAACCACCATTTCGGCAGGCATTTCGACAGGCATTTCATCTAACGAAACATCTTTAATTATTTCAGGCAGCGCTTGCGTATCAACCATGGGCGCGAGCGGCTCTTGATCGGCCATCATAGGCGTGGTTAGCGGTGCTAATGTTTCAACATTACTATCTTCAACCCCAGTATCGAGCGCGCCATAACTATCGAAACGCGGCATATTGGGCAACGAGCCACCCGTGGAAAAACGCATGGGACGACGGCGTAGATCAGGTTGAACGGATGAGTTTTCGAGGCGCTTTTGGCGCTGCACATAAGGTGATTCTTTTAGATATCCACCTTGGCTCCCCTCAACTTGTCGAGGTATTTTATATCCTTCAACCGTCGTATCATCGGCATAAGCCAGGGATGAGAAACCACAAATAGCGACACCCGCCATTAAGGTGGTAATATATTTTTTTGCCAAGGCAGTGTGCTTTATTGCGCGCATCATACAGCTTCCCCACTGTTTTTTATTACCCTAGAGCCTAAAAACCCAAGGCGCTACCTGTCTTTTAATGGCACGGACCTTGCAATATATTTTTATGGATACCACTATGAAAAACTGTTTGAAATACATCACACTTATAACGCTAGCGATTTTCGTAAGCAGCACAGCCCTCGCGGCAGGCAAATTTATGCCATTAAAACCATCCGACAGAACCCTCATTCATGGTAAGAAATTCATTGGCTTAGGCGGCGGAACTGACCCCATAAAAATGGCTTCACTAAAACAAGATTACTTCAGTTTACGTACAAAAATTCATCGTTTAACTCCTAATTATGCCAGCAAACCACCCGCTAAAGTTGCACCTAAAGAAGAGCCAATTGAACAGGCAGTCACTGAAGAAGCCCTTCCCAGCAAAGCGCCTTTAGATGACATTACGCCGATGCTAAAACCAGAACCGAAAAAACTAGCACAGCAAACCTTACCATCGGGCAAATCTGTTAAACATCAATGGCCAGTAGATGAAACGATACAATCGCGTATTAGCTCGCCTTTCGGCTATCGTACCCACCCCGTTACGGGTAAATACAGTTTCCATGCAGGGCTAGATATCGCCGCACCTAAAGGCACATCGGTGGTCGCCTCCAGCTTTGGCGAGGTGACTGATTTAGGCCGCCATAAGAACTTAGGAAAATATGTAAAAGTGGCTCATGACGATGGCACTTACAGCCTCTATGGCCACTTAAGCAAAATCACCGCAAAAATTGGGCACGAAGTCGCCCAAGGCCAAAAAATTGGCGAAGTTGGCAGCACAGGACGTTCAACGGGTCCGCATCTCGATTACTCGCTACGCCGTGGCGATAAAGCCATCGACCCCCAAAAGCACCTAAAACGCCGCAGCTCAAAGCAAGTAGCTTCGGCTAATTAATCGTAAATTATGGGCAAAATAAAAGCCTCCCATTGCTGGGAAGCTTTTATCATTTTTCTTAAATCGAAGCTTTACACTTCGACATTCCAAGGGACTTCAACCCCTTTTGCGACTTTGATTTCTGATAACACACCGGTTATAGCAGAATTCAAATTAGCAATTCTTGCATCACCTCCACAAGCTTTTACTTTGAGGGTAATATGCATTCCTGCTTTTCCGACCCCTTTACTTACAGAAAAATTCTCATCTATCACAAACGAGGTTCCTGCTTTTAAGCAATGGAATTTTTTCCTACGCACAGCTTTTAAAGATTTGCGAAGGGAGGCGGCATTGGAAGATTCAGCCTTGCTGTAAGGAATTCTTACTTTCATTGTAAGGACTCCTCGTTGGTTTTTGGAACTAAACTTAGTGATTTTCATCCTAAATTTTTAAAAAGTGAAATAAATTTCTATAAACCTATATCGTTATATAAGTTAAGAATTAACCCATAAATTATAACCGACTAGAACTTTATTTGTATGACAGTTATATGACGATTTATGAATCGAGCTTATGGCCAAAACGTGCAGATTTGGTCGCTAAATAATCCGCATTATGACGGTTCGTTTGTGCCATTAGCGGAGTTTTTACTGCTATTTTAATTCCGTAATTTTCCAACTGCTCGGCCTTATCGGGGTTGTTCGATAGCAAATTTATCGACTCCACCGCCAACGCTTTTAGCATGGCAGCCGCTAGGCCAAAATCGCGCTCATCGGCGGCGAAACCTAGGCTTAAATTCGCATCGAGCGTATCTTGCCCCTCATCTTGCAATTGGTAAGCGCGCATTTTATTGCTAATACCAATGCCGCGCCCTTCTTGCTGTAAATAGCAAATCACGCCATGCCCAACTTCCGATATTTGCTTGAGCGCTAATTGCAGCTGATCGCCACAATCGCAACGCAAGCTACCCAGCAAATCGCCCGTCATGCACGAGGAATGCACGCGCACTAAGGGGGCATCTTGCGTGTGAGGTTCACCGACCAATACCGCTAAATGCTCGATAGCACTAGCAGGACTGCGGAAACTAACCACTCGTGCATTTTCTGCATATTTTAGTGGCACACGTGCTTCAGATAATTTTTGCACCGTAACTAATTCTGATTGTAGGGAAGCGGTAAGAGCCTCACCTTCAAAAGCCATCTCCGCCGCTTCAACAATGGCAAAGGCAGGCAATAGCCCTGCGCGCTTTAGCAAATTTATCGCCAGCTGCTCGCCATCGTTTTGCGGGGTGCGGGCAGTGCTGGGCAAAAACCGTTCATCCAACGCTTTGGGCGCAACCAACATTGCGCCAACAGGCAAGTTTTCGCTTTCTACCGCTTGAAACGCCAGCCCATCAATTTGAATCGCACGACCACTACGCAATTCAAATAGCGCACGCGATAATGCTATTATATATTTTTCGTTGCTCATTAGGCATAGGAATCTATAGGGTAAGCACCATGCAGACAAGTAGTTTCACCGCCTTAACTCTCTATTGCTCGCAAAAGCTGGATGCGCCTTGCTTGCTGCCCTTACTGCCTGAAGGCACAATAATGGTGGAAAATCTAGATGATATCCTTCCCCATCGCCGCGCCATTTTAATTACGCATGACCAATCTTCGGCGCGCTCAGCCAGCCAATGGGTAAGCGAGCAGCCAAAATTTCGTCATACACAAATCATGCTCATATTGCCTGATGGACAATCGCGCTTAAACCCACCTTGCACCCATCAGCACCGGCCATTAAGTATAAAATTCATTCAGCAATTTTTGCACCGAAGCCGCGCATTGCCGCCACTAGCCACCTCATTAAAACTCACCGAGATTGAAACCAGCCTTGTGGAGCAGCTTTACGTAGCCAACGCCTCTGTCGCACATGAAACCCTTATGCAAAATGTGTGGGGGCATACGGCTGATTTAGAAACTCATACGCTGGAAACTCACCTTTATCGTTTGCGTAAAAAGCTAGAGAAAACCTCGCTTTCAATTATTACAGACGAGGGTTCTTACCAACTACTCTTGTCATCAACCAAATAGCCACTATAGTGCCGCTATGATTCGTTTATTCGCCGCCCTTTCCGCCCTGCTTTTGCCTGCTATTGTGCATGCGCAAAACTATGACCGCTCCTTTCAAGATTGGAGTGTCTTTACCTATCAAAACACCTGCTACATTGGCACAGCACCTGTGAAGCAGGCAGGCAATTATGCCCGTCGTGGCCAGCCTTATGTGCTAGTAGTACATCGCGGTGCGAAAGATGAAGTCAACGTGTCATCGGGCTACCCTTACAAACAAGGCAAAGATGTTCACGCATCAGTCGATGGCAATAAATACCAATTCTTCACCAAAGGCGAAGTGGCATGGGCTTACGATGAAGCCACGGACGCGGCCTTTATCAATGCCATGAAACGCGGCAATAAAATGCAAGTGAATGGCACGTCGCAAAAAGGCACTACGTCTGACGATACTTACTCCCTCACTGGTTTCACCGCTGCCTATAATCACATGAAATCGAAGTGCCGCTAGTTTGAAACCCTCACTCCTTCAGTACACAAAAGAAGAACTCACGGGATTGCTGGCTAGCAATGGCTTCCCACCGTTTCGTGCCAAGCAAATTTGGGGCTGGATTTATGTGAAGGGCGTCACTGAATTTTCGCAAATGGGCAATGTAAGCAAAGATATTCGCGAATGGTTGGACGAAAATTATTCCATCGCACGCCCGGCCACCAGCCAAGATTTAACCTCCACCGATGGCACACGTAAATGGCTGCTAAAAATGCACGATGGCCGCGAAGTGGAAACGGTATTTATCCCCGAGACTGACCGTGGAGCACTCTGTGTTTCCTCTCAAGTAGGCTGCACGCTCGCTTGCACCTTCTGCCATACAGGCACAATGAAGTTAGTACGCAACCTAACCACTGATGAAATTGTCGGCCAATGGATGCTCGCGCGTGACCGCGAAGATGAATGGGGTAAATCAGACGCTGAACGCCGCGTGACCAACATCGTGCTCATGGGCATGGGTGAGCCACTTTATAATTACGAAAACGTCAAAAAAGCGATGCTCATTTTGATGGACCCTGATGGTGTTGCCTTATCTAAACGCCGCATCACCTTATCGACCAGCGGAATTGTTCCTGCGATTGAAGCTTGTGGCCGCGATTTGGAAGTTAATCTCGCCATCTCACTCCACGCCACCAACGATAAATTGCGCAACGAAATTGTTCCCATCAATAAAAAATACCCCATTAGAGATTTGATGGATGCCTGCCGCAACTACCCTGGTGCTAGTAACAGCCGCCGCATTACCTTTGAGTATGTCATGCTAAATGGCGTAAATGATTCGGAAGATGATGCGCATGAATTGGTTAAATTGCTACAAGGCATTCATGCGAAGGTGAATTTAATTCCCTTCAATCCGTGGCCTGACAGCCCCTATGTATGCAGCAGCAATAACCGTATCCACGCCTTTGGCCGTATTGTAATGGCCGCTGGTTTCAGCAGCCCCATCCGCAAAACTCGCGGCGAAGATATCATGGCCGCCTGCGGGCAATTAAAATCCGCCAGTGAGCGCAAAAAAGGCGAAAAAGTAAAATTGTAATGAAGTGCCTAATGCGCGCGAAGCATTAGTTATGAAAGTTATATTATTTATCGCCCTCGCCGCCATTGCTTCAACAACATGGCTCTATGCAACTAAAGCCGAGGCTGAAAAAGCCTTCGCCAATATGGATAGCGATTCGCTAACAGTGGTGGAGCTTTTCACCTCGCAAGGCTGCTCATCATGCCCGCCCGCCGATAGAGTATTAGCCGAATTAGCCACTCAACATTCCGCTAAAGTGCTCCCCCTATCCTTCCATGTCGATTATTGGAACTATATTGGCTGGAAAGACCCTTACTCCAGCAAAGAAAATACGCAACGCCAATATAATTACCGCCAAACCTTTCGTCGTAGCAATGTCTATACTCCGCAAGCCGTAGTTAATGGTGTAGCCGAAATGAATGGCGCTTCGCGCAGCAAACTATTGCAATCTATTGCCGATAACGCGACCATCAACGGACCTAAAATTAAACTCACTCAACTAGGGCAACATCTACAAATTGCGGTAAGTGAGGGCCAAGGAAACGGCCAAATTACTCTCATTGAATATGACCCACAACATACTACCGAAATTTTACGAGGTGAGAATCGTGGCGAAACGTTAACCAATTATAACATCGTCACAAGCTTCCGCAATATCGGGGAATGGAATGGTAAAGCTATTGAATTGAAACTGCCAAGCTCCAGCTCCAAAGGCGTTGCCGTTATTCTACAAACTAAGCCTCAAGGCCGCATTATTGCAGCGGCTAAGCTTTAACGCTCATCACGCGTGGCAGAATCATTATTTTCATCCCAGCCTTGGTGAATCATCCAACCTGAAACTTGGCTCTGTTTTTGGCAAGCGCTAAGCGCAACGAGGATGATGAAAATAGACAGAAAATATCTAAACATTATTAACTTACCTCAACCCAGCAATTAGGCGTTTCGCGCAGGGTGATTGTTACAATCTTCAGCGGGCCTTCAAATAAGGTTGGGCAAATTTCTTTTAGCAGATAATTGGCCATATTTTCGGCGGTGGGGTTGCTTGGTAAATAGAATATCGGCTGGCCAGTTTGCGCGGCAATCGCCTCGCCCAGTGGCTTATCTTCGGCAAATAGGATAGTTTGATGATCCCACTTCTCATCAATCCAGCCGCCAAGTTTTTCTTTCAGCACGCCAAAATCTACCACGCGGCCTAAGCTATCTAGCTCGGGCGCTTGCGCGGTTACCTCCACCACATAGCGGTGGCCATGCAAATTCTTACATTTACTTTCATGCAACATCACGCGGTGCGCGGCATCAAATTCTATCTTTCGGGTGGCAGTAATTGTCATAGATGGCTATATATAACAACATGAATGAAATTACTACAGCCCTCTCTAATTTAGCGAACAAAGCAAAAATTGCATACCGCCTGCTAGCGGTCAGCACGCTTGAGCAACGCAACCAAGCATTACGCCATGCTGCAAACCTTATTCGCGAAGCAGAAAGCCATATTTTACTCGCCAACCAAACCGATATGGCGGCAGCGGCTGAAAGAAATTCGCCACCCGCGATGCTCGACCGCTTGAAATTAGATGCCCCCCGCATCGAAGCCATGGCCGCAGGGCTGGAGGCTATTGCAAAATTGCCAGACCCACTGGCAGGTAAGTTAGAATCATGGAACCGCCCTAATGGTTTGAGCATCGATAAAATTCCCGTACCGCTGGGCGTCATCGGCGTAATTTACGAAGCTCGCCCCAATGTAACCGCCGATGCTGCTGGCCTCTGTATCAAGTCAGGCAATGCAGTTTTATTGCGCGGTGGCTCCAATAGTTTTTACAGCTCGCAAGCGATTGCCGAATGTATCGCGCAGGGACTCGAAAATGCGGCTATGCCCGCTGATGCAGTGCAACTCGTGCCCTCCGTCAACCGCGATTGGGTGACGGCCATGCTACATGCTAATGATGAAATTGATGTGATTATTCCGCGCGGCGGCAAAAGCCTCACCTCGCTAGTGCAGCAAGAAAGCCGCGTGCCAACGCTGCTTCATCTTGACGGAAATTGTCATTCCTATGTGCATGAGGGGGCAGATATTGCCAAGGCGGCAAAAGTTATCACTAACGCCAAAATGCGCCGCACGGGCATTTGCGGCGCAACCGAATCGCTCTTGGTTGATGACGCTATCGCCAGCAAAGCCCTACCCGCTTTATGCGATGCGCTGATTGAAGCAGGCTGCCTACAAATTCGCGGCGATAAAAAATCGCAAACCATTGAACCACGCATTGTGGCCGCCAGTGAAGAAGATTATTCCACCGAATATCTCGATAGTATTATTTCGGTTAAAATCGTCAAAGGGTTAGAGCAAGCCATTGCGCATATAAACACCCATGGCTCGCACCATACAGATGCGATATTCACCGAAAATGCGGAGGCTGCAGCCCGCTTCACTCAAACTGTTGATAGCGCCATTGTGATGCAGAACACCTCCACGCAATTTGCTGATGGTGGCGAATTTGGGATGGGCGCGGAAATTGGCATTGCTACAGGCCGCTTACATGCCCGCGGGCCAGTAGGAGTTAGGCAACTTATCACTTATAAATATGCCGTCAGCAGCGATGGCGCAATTCGCGCGTGAAAATCGGCCTGCTAGGAGGGTCGTTTAACCCTGCTCATGCGGGGCATTTTCACATCTCGCAACAGGTACGAAAACGGCTCGAATTAGACGAGGTTTGGTGGCTCGTTAGCCCGCAGAACCCACTCAAAACCCGCGATGATATGGCCGATTATGCCACTAGAGTCGCCTCTGCACGCCGTTTTGCCCATAAAAATTCATGGCTAAAAATTTGTGAAATTGAGCAGGAAAATAACCTGCAATATACCGCCGATACACTAGAGCTTCTGCTAGATAGCCACCCTAAAAACCAGTTTGTTTGGATAATGGGTTCGGATAATCTTCACCAATTTCATCGTTGGAAAAATTGGCGTAATATACTGAATTCAATAGCAATTTGTGTTGTTGATCGTACCCCTCATTCGCATGCAGCATTGCGCTCGCCTGCCGCAATTGCCTACGCGCAGCGCCGATTACCCAGCGCTCATGCGCGCCATTTAATTGATGCGCCTACACCACGTTGGACATATTTATTTATTCCGCGTCACAAACAATCGGCGACGAACTTGCGAAATAAATTTGGAAAAAATGCGTTTTTGCAGTAAAATAGTGTTAAGAAGTGTGGATAATCCTCATTTCACAAAAGAACCACGGAGACTTCGCATTCTAAATAAAACCTCGTCTGCACTAGATGTAGATTCATTAAAAAGCCTCATCGAGTCATCGCTTGATGATGATAAAGCCGAAGAAATCACCTCCATTGATCTTGCAGGAAAAAGCAGTTTCGCCGACTATATGATTGTCGCCTCTGGCCGTTCAAGCCGCCATGTTGCCACCCTTGCCGATAAATTAGCCGCTACTTTGAAAGAAAATGGCATGCCCATCCTATCGCTCGAAGGCAAACAAACAGGCGACTGGGTGTTGGTAGATTGCGGCGATATTATCGTTCATCTCTTCAAACCCGAAATACGCGAACTGTACCAGCTAGAAAAAATGTGGAGCGCCCCGATAGAAGAGTCTCAGACCGAAGCACAAGGCTAGTTTTAGTTTCGCC
>JALZUV010000115.1 GCA_023301245.1 Rickettsiales bacterium | reverse complement strand
GCGATACTTTATCCCCTCTTTTTTGGGCTGGCCGAGAAAGCAATCTGCCACAGCCTCAACGGCGGCGGTTTGGTAAGCCTTAGTGGTGAATTTAAGCTTCATGTGAATGGTAAATTATTTCCAAAAATCGAAGGTTTCCCAGTTAGTGGGAAAGCCCATTTCTGAATGGTCAGGGCGGTTGAGAGTAAGGAGGTGCGTCTTGAGGCGTGTTTTCCAATCGGGAGCGGCAGTGACGACTTCTGTGATATGAGCGAGGAGGACGAGTGAGTTGTAAATTTTCCGCTCTGCCAGTGGGTCAGTGTTCAGTGATACTACAATATCGCTGGGTTGGCTGGTCGGAAGTGACACCGTGATGGTGAAGGAGCGATTCCAGATTCTGGAATGGTGCGCGCAGAGATTCCGTAAGTAAGAGGCGTGGAGTAAAAGAGAAGCGAGATTTGAAACACTGAGGCCGTAAGTCTTGGAGATCTTTTTTCGAGTGCTCGCTTGTTTGATATTTGCATAGAAGCGGCTAAGCAGGCCAAATGACATGACTTCACAAGCGGCCCATATCGGAGGGCGAGGCATGTTATGTGTGTTTTGGTAGTGAGGAATGAAGGCTTCATGGCTGCGCCTGATTTCTCGATCTAGGCTAGCGAGCTGTTGGGTGTGAAGCTGGGCATTCCGAAAGACGGTGGGGCTTTCATAGGCAAGCTCCCCGTGCTTTTCGCCAAGGATATGCGCCCAGCGGGCACGAACAGAGATTTCTAGACACTTGCAGGCTTCTCCTACGAGGAGCCTGAGTCCTCGATCAAAGCGATAGAGAGAGCAAAGGTCATCAAAGTCTGTTCCTATTTTGAATTGGTCTTGGCTGTCTTGAAAGGGAAAGCGGTAGGCGGAGAGCCGATAGTAATTGTGATGCTTTAGGAAGTCACTAGCGATACCATGATTAGAAACATGTAGCCCTCGCTCCTTAAGTAGGGCGATTTGATCATCATAGCTTTTAAAAGGCTTTATCGGCATCGCCCCCCCTCTCCCTTGCTCATTCCTTTAACTGGCAAACACCGAGACACAAGTAACCCGCCAATTTGGGCAGTGCTTCCCGTGAAGGAAGTCCGAGGCCTGGCGGGCATTGTTAAAGAACCTTTAATACTGTTCAGTATAGAGGTCAAACAAAATGTATTCAGTGTTTGTAACATGGAACGCTGGTGAAAAATAGGTCTTGGAGGTTTTAGATTGCTTTAACTTCTGTCGCAGGTGAGAGGGTTTTGAAGTATTGTTCGACGTTGATGCGGGCGGCGTCATTGGCGAAGGAGGCATCGCGGAAGACGGCGCGGAGGGGGTTCTTCTTAGCAAGGGCTTGGGAGAAGGGGTCATCGAGCGCGGTCTCGAAGCAAGCGCTTAGGGCGGCGTTCTGATTATCCTCTGTGCCTGGGGCTACGAAGTAGACGGTTTTGCCAGAGATGGTCTCGGTGGTGATGGGGAGGGATAGATCCACACCCCAGTCCAGCATGACTTGGAAGAGGAGATCCTCTGGCTGGCGGTCGGGCTTGATGTTTTCCACTGCGAGGGCGAGGTCGTCTTGGGTCGTTTCGTCAGGCCGCTTGTAGTAGTCTGCGGTCATGTTTGAGGAATCGACCTTGAGGACGCGGAAGCCGGTGTCGAGCTTGGCCAGTTTCTCGCTGAGTTCCGTATGCTTGTCACTGCCTAGGAGTTCGCCTTCAAGTTGGGCTTCTAGTTCCTCACGGATTTTTGCTCCGGCGCGGCGAATACGTTCTTTACCGATCTCGGCGATGGTGGAGTAGCCCGCTTTGAAAGCAGCGGACTTTTCGTCGCAGGGTTCGGGAAGCTGGACTTGGATGTGCTTACGATTGCCGCCGTCCTCGGCATTAAGCTTCATGACGGCGTGGGCGGTGGTGGCGGAGCCGGAGAAGAAGTCTAGGATGATGTCGTTTGATTTGGTTGTTAGCTTCATTGTGCGTTCGATTAGACGAGGAGGCTTTGGGTTCGAAAAATCGGGACTTGAGTCCTTGAATAGTGCTTTAACAATCTTAGTCCCTTCTTGATTGTGTCCAACATCTGTATGTTCCCATATTGTCTCAGCAACTACTCCATCTTTGACCTCTGAAAGAAATCTCTTTCTTCTTGGTTTTGATGTTCCGTTATCACCAAACCAAACCTGATTATCTGCGATTAATTGGTTCATTTCAACTTCAGGGTGTCTCCAGCTAGTGCCTGATTCAGGAGCCCATTCCATACCGTTAGGGCTTATAATTGTGTAAACGCAATTATCTCTGTGTTCCATTCGGAGAAGATCGCTGGAAGCCCAAGGACCACGGGGGTCATCATCTTTATTTTTATATCGAGCGTTTGATTTTGAGCTTCGAGGTAAGAGTTTTAATTTTAGGAGTTCCTTTGATTTTGCGAAAACTAAGATGTGATCGTGATTGTTCGAGAAATATTTTGCGTCATTTTGAGGTGCAAATTTCTTTTTCCAAATAATATTTGCTACAAAGTTTGCTGATCCAAAAACCTCCTCGCCGATACGGCGGAGATTCCCAACCTCGCCGTCATCAATCGATATGAAAATAGCCCCATCATCTTTTAATAAGGTTTTAGCCAGCTTCAGTCTCGGATAAATCATACTCAACCACTCCGAGTGAAATCGTCCCCTTGCACTAGAATTCTCCTGCCATTTTTCCTCATCAAACATCTGGTTCCCATCCTCATCGACATCTCCTGCTGCAAAGCGGTAGTCCTCCCGCGTCATGGAGTAGTTGTCATCATAGATGAAGTCATTGCCCGTGTTGTAGGGTGGGTCGATGTAGATCATCTTCACCTTGCCGAGATAGGTTTCTTGCAGGAGCTTAAGAGCGTCGAGATTGTCACCCTCGATGTAGAGATTCTCGGTGTTATCAAAATCAACCGATTCATCACGATTTGGACGGAGGGTGAGATTGACGGGCTGATTGGCCGTGGCAAGGGCCTCGCGCTTGCCGGGCCAGTCGAGGCGGTAGCGCTCCTGTGGACCTTCCACCAGATCGTCCGAGAGTTCCTGTTTCAGAAGGTCGAAATCAATGCCATGCTTCACCGAGCCGTCCTCAGCCTGTGTCTCTGTCATGCAGTTCGGAAAGAGAGCCGCGAGCTTCTCGATATTCTCAGCGGTAAGATCCTTGGAGTGGAGTTTGAGTTTGTCCATGTGGGATAAGGGAAAGGTGGGATAAGGGAAAGTGGGGTGATGTTTTTTAGGTAGAAAACTTCTTAAAAAATATGATGAGAGAAAGATAAAAGCTAATTACTGAGGTCTGCGAGCTTTGATTTCAGATTATTGAGCTCCTGATTAAGCTCTACTCTACGGTTGAATTGTTTCTCACGGTTTACTTTGGCTGTGAGCTGAGTGATCTGCCGCTGATGCAGCTGATAGTCTGAACAACG
>JALZUV010000114.1 GCA_023301245.1 Rickettsiales bacterium | reverse complement strand
GTGGCTGTATAGCCCGCTAACACGCGCTTATTGTTCTTATCGCGATATTCGTAGCGGGGCTGAATATTATTTGAGAGGGTCTTAACTGATTTCTTATCAACACCAAATTTCGCCACGGTTTTATGCAGTGCGTTTAGTAAATCATCATGCTTTTTCTTGGCAGCTTCTAGCGTTTTATCGCGGCCTTCAATGTTGAGGGTAATATCGACCTTATCAGGGTCAAACGTACGTTCCGCCATACCGTTAACCGAAATTATGCGCGGCTTCACCTCATCATGCGCGGAGGCGCTAAATGGCAGAAGTAACGCTAAAATAACGAATAAATAACGCATTTATGCGGCCTTACCTTGGCGGAAACAGGTGCGTTTGGCGGCTTCAACAATATCGTCAATTTGCGGTAGCGCTAGTTTCTCTAGGTTTGCGGCATAAGGCAATGGCACGTCTTTACCATGCACACGCTCAACAGGCGCGTCTAGGTAATCGAAGCAATCTTCCATCGCCAGCGCACACATTTCAGAACCGATACCCGCGAACGGCCAGCCTTCTTCAACCGATACAAAACGGCCTGTCTTGCGAACCGAGTCAATGATGGTTTGTTTATCGAGTGGGCGGATGGTGCGAAGGTCAATCACTTCAGCATCAATGCCTTGCTTGGCTAGTATTTCCGCAGCTTCTAGCGCCATGCCAACTTGTAGCGAGAATGCGGTGATAGTGACATCTTTACCTTTGCGAAGCACCGCAGCTTTGCCGATAGGCAGTACGAAATTATCATCATCAGGCACATCAAATGCTTTGCCGTAAACCATTTCATTTTCCAAGAAAATAACGGGGTTCGGGTTGCGGATAGCAGCTTTCATCAAGCCTTTAGCCGATGCAGCATCGTATGGAGCTAAAACAATTAGCCCCGGAATATGTGCGTACCAGCTTGCATATTCTTGGCTGTGCTGTGCTCCCACACGACTTGCCGCGCCGTTAGGACCACGAAACACCATTTGGCATTTCACTTGTCCGCCCGACATATAAAGAGTTTTAGCGGCTGAGTTGATAATTTGGTCAATCGCCTGCATACCAAAATTCCATGTCATAAATTCGACAATGGGCTTCATGCCTGCCATAGCAGCGCCAACGGCGATACCAGCAAAACCATGTTCAGTAATCGGGGTATCAATCACGCGCTTTGCGCCGAACTCTTCCAACATACCTTCGGACACTTTATAAGCACCCTGATATTCGGCCACTTCTTCGCCCATTAGGAACACTTCATCATCGCGGCGCATTTCTTCTGCCATTGCATCGCGCAAAGCTACACGTACGGTCGTCGATATCATCTTTTTGCTCATGAATTATCTTCCTGTAGTACGTCCGTCCAAAGCTCGGCGGCATCAGGCTCGGGGCTTGATTTTGCGAACTCGTCGGCTTGTTTGACGATAGTTTTAATTTCGGCTTCAATCGGCTTTAAATCTTCTTCGGTGATAACACCTGCTTTAAGCGCGCGATTTTTAAGGCTTTCGATTGGGTCGCGATTTTCTTTGTAATCTTCAACTTCATCTTTCGTACGATATTGCGCCGGATCCGACATAGAGTGACCACGGTAACGGTAGGTATTCATCTCTAAGATATAAGGCTTGCCTGAACGCACATGATCTACGGCGATTTTGCCTTTTTCCATCACATCCAAAACGTCCATACCGTTGGCTTGCCCACCTGCAATACCGAATGGCTCGCCACGGCGGTAAAGCGCTGGAGTTGCCGTTGAGCGCTTCACACTAGTCCCCATCGCATATTGGTTATTTTCAATAATGAACAAGACTGGCAAATCCCATAATGCGGCCATATTCATCGCTTCATAAACTTGACCTTGGTTTGATGCACCATCGCCAAAGTAACAAAGGTTGATGCCGCCATCTTTGCGATATTTATGCGCGAAAGCTAAGCCAGAACCCAAAGGAACGTTTGCGCCAACAATACCGTGGCCGCCCCAAAAGTTATTCTCAGCTGAAAACATGTGCATGGAGCCACCCTTCCCTTTTGAATAGCCACCTTCGCGGCCAGTCAGTTCGGCCATTACGCCTTTAGGGTCCATATCGCAAGCCAGCATATGAGCATGGTCGCGGTAAGTGGTAATTACCGAATCTTTACGAGTGATGAGAGTTTCCATACCCGTAACAACGGCTTCTTGGCCAATGTAGAGGTGACAAAAACCACCAATCAAGCCCATTCCATAGAGCTGGCCAGCTTTTTCCTCGAAGCGACGAATAAGCAGCATAGTACGATATAATGGAAGCACCTTTTCCTTAGTCGGAAAGGGTGCGTTATGTTTTGAATCTGCAACAGCAGCTTTAGACGATGATTTCGACATAACATCCTTTGATTTTGAAGCTATTTTTTAGCCGATAGCGCACGGCGGCGCAAGGAACTTTGGCTATTGAGTGGGCAATAAATAAATTAATTCATCTGGGCTAGCCAACCCCAACACACGGCGCGCCTGCTCATCAAGCAAATCGAGGTCGAGCATATCGCCGCTAATCATGTTCACGCGATGCTCCAATTTGGCGCGCTGTTGTTGCAATCCCGCCAGAATTTCGACATTCGAACTCTCACGTGCCTGCTCTTTAAATAAGGCATAAACACCATGATTTCCGTTAAGCGCATGAAAAACCAGATATAATAAAACAAACCCAATTCCCATGGAACTCATGAGATTTTTTAGGGGGAATGATGGTTTCTTACTTTTAGTTTTTACGCCTGCTCGCATTTAATTAGGATAACGCGAGGAAACTACCACTTCAAGTGCAGACAGCCTGTGGATAAGTTTTTCCTACAATGGCACAAAAACTGTTTCAAGATAGGCACGGTTTTTATTCGTCACCCCATCGCAGGGCGGGGCGGGGCGCTACCCACACCCTCTATTTCACCGCCCCCCCGTCATTCGACGGGGTGACAATTTAGGGGCGCAATCAAAGAATATGACAATTGCATGACAACCGCCTTAGTCAGATTGCTCTCTCTCTGCATTTCTGGTAATGTGCGCGAGATAAATTGTAATTTTTTACATAGAGCCACCCTTTGGTTGCTCACATTTTATAACCATATAAATTTTTTCATCATGAAAAAAACCTAGTAGATCGTCAATTATTGTTGGCTCAATTATTACTGTGTGCTTAGCACTCTGTGGCCTAGTCATTTCATCAAGCATGGCATTTAGCAAAGAAAAAGCAACCTCACTTGCCTCATGGTCTAATCAGGATAGTTTAAAACTAACCAACGAGTTGATTAGTTTTGGCTTCACTCCTGTCCCTGAAGCAACATTCACAACACGTAGAA
>JALZUV010000113.1 GCA_023301245.1 Rickettsiales bacterium | reverse complement strand
CAGCCAGAAGCGTGGCTAGAGAAATGCGGTATCGACCCTACATTACGGGCTGAAGTTCTGACATTAACTAATTTTATAGATTTAGCCTGTACACTAGAGCCTTAACCAAGAAAACAGGCAATCTATGGCATTTGAAATAGAGCATAGCGTAAATTTTTTACCTGCTACAAAAGGTAAACCACGTACGACATTGCATATTGATTATCATATGAGCGGGCGACTCGCTAATGAGCAAGAACCCGTAGATGTTGCGATTTATTTGCGTGATAAGAGGCTTAATTTGGCGACCCACGATCTCTCATCCAATAGCGGACATTTTGAAATTGAACTAAGCCGCCTAAGAAGTGCCTCTAAATTGAGCTTAATTGCTACGAACGGTGTGCAAACTAGTAGCGCAGACTTAGAGGTTCCTAATTTGAAGGCTCATGCAGCACAGCAAAAGGAACGTTAAACGTCTTCAATTTCAGGAAGAGTAAGGCGGTTATCTTCTTCTTTATCTTCCACCACTTTTTTAAGTAGCTTGCCTTCAGTCGCATCCCAGCTATAGCGATAAATGACGGTTTTTGTGCCCGTCATAACAATTTCACCATCTTCCATCTGCAAAACATCAAAGCCTTTTTGCAGCGCCTGATTAACCAACGAAGAAGATTGACGCAAATAGCGCGGATCCATCATCATTTCAGAAATGCTGCCGTCTTTTTTTTCGCCGTCTTTTTGCGAGCGAGTCGGCATGTTTAGCTTATCGAGAAGCCTATTTTTATTCGCCATTATGTTTCCCTAGTTTCTGGGTTAATACTTACCGCATTTATTATGTTTGCCCAGAAAGACTCAATTAATAAACAGTTGTTAACCTATGTAGCATAGCTAATTAGAGCCCTATGTCAACTCCGTTAAGGCAGCCTTCTCTATATAGTACAAATATTTTTCGTTGTTTTATATGCTTCCAATAAAAAACGCCTGACATTAGATAACCCAATGTCAGGCGCCTTAAAAAAACCTTTAAATTTTAGAGTCGGTTTAATTCTTCTAATAACTCATCCGCAGCCGTGATAGCTCGTGTATTTGATTGGTATGAACGCTGTGCCACAATCAAGTCTGTTAGCTGCTCTGAAAGCTCAACATTAGAAGATTCGAGGGCCGAAGAAACCACTCCCCCAACTCCGTTAGCGCCTGCATTACGAAGGTTTACTTCACCCGAGTCTCTCGTTTGTGCGAAAACGTTTCCTGAACTTGAAGATAGTCCATTAGGGTTTGAGAAATCTGCAATTGGAATTCTATAAACTGCCCTTACATCTCCGTTACTAAAGCTGACCGTCACTACCCCGTCACCATCAATATTAACACCAATCAGGTCTCCAACTTGTGAGCCATTTTGGTTAACGAAATTTACATTATATTCCGAAGCAAATTGGCTTAAACCGTCTGTTTCACCAATTACGGCAGCATTCTCTGTGCCAGCCGGCAGCCCTGCAGTACCCCAATCGAAGGTTACTGTGCTTGGAGTTGAACCTCCCGTCCAGTTAATGTTTACTGGGTTTGCAAGACCCGAGCTTATGCTACGAAGGCTACCATCACCGTTAAAGATAATTTCACCCGTCGCAACTTGGCCATCAGAAAGCGTTGTATTTACAGCATCTTCTGGCACTGAATAGATCTCAACTGCCCATACATTACTGTCAGTTTTAATAACACTCAATTGTAAATCATGCGGAGTTCCTAGCGCATCAAATACTCTCAAAGAACGACTAAATTGCGCTTCGATTGCACCCGAGGCCAGATTGTCCCCTACCGCTCCAGTAGAGTCATAACGAGGCCCTAATGCTCCAGTTGATTGACGAGTAAAGGGCGCGCCCTCAAGAGAATCCACTAAACCTAATTCTGCCAACAAGCTACCGTTGTTAGATTGAGCTCTGTCAATCAAGTTACCAGCACCTACCGCCGCAGCGTTTGCGGAGCCTGAAGTGACGGTAATTTCATAAGTATTTGCATCGATAACATTCGTTACTACATGAGAGGTATTAAGCTCTAATGCTGTTAGGCCACTAAAGCCAGCCGCACCCGTATAGGTTACGTTCTGCCCTAATGAGAAGCCATGATTAACATCCGTTACCGTAACAACCACAGGGCCAGCTGCAGCCGTTGCATTCGCAGCCGTTACCTCCAGAGGGTCATTGCTTAAACGAGTGACGGGGCTTTGTAAGAAATCATCAAATTGAATTGTATCCAATGGATCATCCACACGAATTTCTAACGTTGTACTCGATAGTGGGTTCGATACCACTGCCGTAACACCATCATCATCATTCACCAAAGCTGCTAGGGCTGAAAGAGTAGAAAAACGACGGCTTCCAGATGAAATATCGGATACATCCAACTCTGTAGTCCAATCAATTCCCTTTAATGTAGTAGACCCTGTGTCATCACCATTAGCAAAGACAACTGCCTCATTCGCATCCTCCGACCCAACGACTAATCTTCCATTTTCAATACGTGCTGTTAACCCACTCACTTCATCAATGGCGGTTGCCAAGTTAGTTAGGTTATTGAACTCTCCAGAAACCGTGCTGGGTGAATTTCCTGTATAGGTAAAGGTATTTGTCCCTGTTGAAGTTGTCGAGATTGTAAAGGAAAGCGCTGCAGAGGCAAAGTCTCCCGAATTACTACCTCGAAGGAAAGTTTCATTCACCGTAGTTGCGTCCAAGATATTACCAATAAATTGACGAACATCTGCTGTACCGCCAGTAGCATCAGTAACGCCACCTGCAGCCGAGCCAGAAGTCGTTGAAATACTAAAGGTGTCTGCCGATAATCTTGTAATCGTATGAGAATTGTTAATTTCGGTTGCTGGGATACCATCAATTGCACCGTAGCCAGATAATACAACATTATCACCCGTAACCAACCCATGCCCCACAAGAGTTACCGTGATAGCGGCGGTGCCTGCAGGAGTATCAGAAGATAGTGCGCCGGCTGCTAAACTTGTTAACGCGCTGGTATCTGCCCCACCATCACCGACATTTAAGTCTCCAGATGTTGAAACAGTACGGCCAACTGTGTAGCCTCCAAACGCATAAGTAAACTCAAGTCCACTACCCGTTGTTGCAGTCAGTTGATCACCACGAGTAATGCCATTAGTCGTTGCCAAACCATACTCTGATGGCAAAATAATATCATCACCAGCGATACCGAAATTTGCGGCACTATTGATATCCAGAGTGACAATGTCAGATTCACCAGGGAAAACCAGTTCCTCGGCATCGAAGTTAGCACCAATACTTACAGTAGTTGTCGAACTTGCATCACCTGTAGCTGTATCGACATTTACCGTTTCTAGACTATCTAGATTTGCACTCGTGGTCGGAATATTTCCAGACACATCCAAAGGCCACCCCTGCAGAAAGAATCCTGAAGCATTCTGGAAGTTACCTAATGAATCGGCACGGAATGAACCTGCACGTGTATATTGCGGCACATCAGAACCATCGGTATTTCCATTTACTACGAAGAAACCATCGCCTGAAATAGCAATATCAGTAGCAGCATCAGTGGCAAGTAATAGGCCTTGCTGATCCACTGCTGTACGGGTCGTAGCTAATACTCCCCCTGGAGAATAAGATGAGGTAGATCCAGAACTACCATTCACTACCAGTGTCTGAAACTCTGCACTGGTAGATTTATAACCCACCGTGTTTACGTTTGCGATGTTATCTGAAATAACACCAATTTTACTTGACTGTGCTCTTAGCCCAGATACCCCTGCGAATAATGCTCCATATAAGCTCATAATAAATCTCCTAATCCTGCAAAAAATCTTACATTCGTTGTTGTCTGTTACTGTCTTTCAAGTTTCGTGCCATTTTCTACTTATTGAAAAATTCCAACTACAGATAAAATGTCATCTGCATCTACGTCTAATACCCCATTTAGGGTCAACACTGGCTGCTCACCGTCGAGCGCGACAGATGTCACCACCCCTGAAGTGAAGGTATTACCCTCAATCACATCGCCATTAATATCTCGTATCGCTAGGCCAAAGCTGTAAGTGCCATCGGCGCTATTCGTGCCATCAAAGCTATTTACGCCATCCCAGCCGTAAGTATATTCACCTTCATCGGCTTCAATGGTCTGCGTATGCACTGGACGACCCACAGAGTCGAGCACGGTAATGCTTGCTGTTTGCGCCCCTGCTGGAATATCATATGAGAAGCTTGCAACTCCATTGTCCAAGAAGCCGCTATTACCCTGGGTTTCAATAAATTGACCAATATAGTTAACCGCACTGTCGGTTTGCTGTGAGCTATTAAGCGCAATGAGTGTCTCAAGATTTTTATTCGTTTCCACCGATTGCTCAACACCGGTAAATTGCACCAACTGTTGCGTAAATTGGTTCGTATCCAACGGCTCAGTCGGATCTTGGTTTTGTAGCTGCGTGGTAAGCAGCAGCAAAAACTCATCAAACTCATCGGCGAGCGACTCCCTAGTCTCATCCGCCTCGGACAAGGTAGCATCTTCACGACGCAGCGAACCAGTCGCCGCGTTACTGGCTGCACTAAATGATAATTCTGAAATATCCATAATATAATCTCCTAAACTTTAATGTTGAGGCCGTCATCGACTCCAACGCTGTAACTTAATGGGCCGCCATCTAGCAGCGCTTCGGCAATCATTTCATCTGGACTGGCCAACATGGCTTCAAATGAATTACTTTCCGAATTTGCATTTTCTTGGTGTGAATCTTGTTCCTGCTGATCCGTTGATTGCTGGTTCAGATCAAAGCTCATGCCACTATCTGACATTTGCATACCCATCTCTTGGAATGCTTTTTCGAGCGAGCGACTATCGCGTTGCAGCATTTCTAGCGTATCGCGGTTATCAGCAAAAACAGTCACAGTGGTACGACCATCCACCACCTCTAAGCGCACATCAACGCGGCCTAATTCTGAAGGATTTAGGCGCACATTAATTTGCGAATCGCCACGGGCAATACCATGCTTCACCTGCACCATCACTTGCTCGCGCACGTTACTGGGGTTGGCCGCCTGACGGTTATTAAAACTGCGTGCCTCGCGCAATTTTGCGTCGAAATTTAATTTCGAATCATTCGCCGTAAAGGCCAATGACGAGCTGGAATCTAACGGCGCTTGCTGCGCTATTGGACGGTCCAGCGCTTCGCGCAATAATGGCTTAATTGAATTTTCACGCAATGGAACCGCACTACGGGCATTCGCCTCGCGCGATTGTGCTACTGCAGCAGAAAGCTGGCGTGATCGCTCACCGGGAGCTGCATCCTGTTTATCTGAACGAGTTATACTAGCAGCTAAGGGCGATTTATCTGCCGAAGGCAATGGCGCTAATGCATCTATTCTATTGCGCGCTGATGACTCCCCCTCTTTCGCAACATTCGGTTGAATCGCTCCTGCAAATGAGGCCGCCTGCGTACCTTCAGAGGAAATCTGCTGACGGTGGCTAGGAAGGAATTTGAAAGGCGAGTTTTCAGCGGCGGCAGCAGCGGCAGCTGTATCCACTGCTTGTGTTAAGTTAGGTAAAGGCAAATTGCCTAACACTTTGCGGCCCGCCAACTCTGGCACATCGCTAAAGGCAGAATTGGGGGTAAGCGGCAAGGGCGCTATTTTATCGCCTGCCCTACCAACAATTTGGTCAAAATTAAATAAAGTAGCGGGAGTTTTCTCTGCCGTTAGTGGCGAGACCACACTTGCGAGCACTATACCGAGCGGAATTTCCAGCTCATCACCCGTGATATCTTCTAGTTGCTCCCAAACTTCACCCGCGGGTTTATTTAATACACTGGCAATAAGCTGCACTAAACCGGGTTCGGTTGCTTGTTGTTTTAAGTCGTTACTAAAGGCCGCTATATCAACAATGGGTATGCCTGCAAAATTAAGGCTATCAATCGCATCAATATCGACCAAATGAATCTGCGCGATATTTTGACGAATTTCTGCTTCAGGTAGTTGGAATAAATTGGCTAAGGCTACAATTGTTTCTTCCGAAACTTCAAATGGCTGCACTTGGGGTACATCGCTATCTAGCGCCAACAGGCTTATAATAGATGCTGAGTCATCGGCAGGTAAAGCTGCTGCCTCGAATACGACATTTTCTACGGGCACAGCTGGTATCTCTACCAAGCTCAGACCCTCTTGGTGCATTTTTTGGCCTAAACGGGCAAGTTCTTGCAATACAAACACCACGGCAGCAATATCATCTTGCTGTTGCGGCGAAGCTTGCGGCAACAACTGCTCGGCAGAAAGTGCCGACTCAAGGTTTAGAACCGAAGCATCCACCCCTAAAATTTGCGATAGAGTGTTAATTTGATCCGCCGTTAAATCTTCTAATACAGGGGTCGCCAATACAGGCTCTGCAACGGCTGCATCTTCGGGCACAATGGTCGTTAAGCGCTGTAGAAATGCGGCCAATAATTGAGGCGCGGGTATTTCTTTCATTTCTTCAGGTGAAAGTTCGGCAATTTGGCCTTCAAATAGCTGGCCAAACTCCTCCGCGCCCAAGGCAATATCAGCCTCAGATAATGTATCGGTCGCAGCATTAGCGGTTTCGCCGAGTGCTGTTGCGGGGGCGGCACCATCGGTGCGGCTTGAAAACATAGAAAGTAAATTTATATTCACGTTGCTTCTCCTTGTCGATATAAGGGATGCAACTAGCGTGCCAGATTGTGAATACCCCTCACGCACGCCTAGTGACAGGTTATTTGAATAACAAAAAAAAATAGTCGCCCCACGCGGGAACGACTATTTTTGAGAAACTAACTGCTACAGTTTCCTTAGCTTGACCTCCTCATAAGAGAGAAATTCAACTTCGGTGACTTCTCCGCTTCCACTATAGTGGCAAGCGAAGAGGCCTTGGCTCAGGTCAGAGCCTATTTTGCAGCAATGCGGTGCTGCAAAGAGGGTTGTTTTTTCTCCGTTTTTTACGCGGAGGAATTTCTCTCCTTTAAAAAAAATGCAAACCACCTTTTTTTCAGAGAAATTCAATTCAACACCATCAGGAAGTTGAATTTCT
>JALZUV010000112.1 GCA_023301245.1 Rickettsiales bacterium | reverse complement strand
TGTATTCTTGCTTGTCTCAAGACGAACGTTGGGTGGCTTGGCGGTTGTTGTTCCTGTGTTCGTATTTACAACTTGTGAGCAGGGCCCAATAGGTGGTAGTTGCGCCGTTGGAATTAAAATCTCGCTTTTCTATTGCAAATACTATCTTACCACGTCTATCGCTGAGGCAGCTTACGTGTGGTTTGAATCACATGGTAGTTAGTTGCTGTCCCCTATACGACCAAAGCTTCGGCGGTTGGTCCCTCCATGGAGAACAAAGACCGTTTTTTCTTTCAAGCGGCGTTCTTTCGTCTTGAGCCCGCGCTGCCGCGACCCGAACAACGGTGGTTGTAGGTTGAACTCCCACGAAGATACACCGTCATTCTGAGAATGCAGGAACCATTTTTGACGAGAGCGGCCAACTGCACCCATATCTCGGACAACTCGGAGACACCGATGGAGCCTAACGATGTTGACAAGCCAGCATGACTCGGAACCACCGCGAGTAGAACTCCTCGCACTCAAAAAAATAAAGTAAAACTCGCTGCTTTTGCTCGGACCACTTGCGTCGACATCAACACGGTCAAGGCCAAATTAACACACGCAGCAACGACTACAAAGGCCACACAGTTAACGGTGACAAATATTCTGCGGCCAGCCACGGTGCTGGTGTGCCCCCTTCGCCCTCCTGATATGCTGCCGCTCGTGTTCCCGGTGGCAGCTATGGCACCTCCACTAACTCGAGCGAAAACTCGAACGCGCGTCAGTCGGGAACCTTCCAAGCGCGCCTTTGTGGTTATGGTAAAAGCTTAGCAAAGCAGCTTACATTTGAGACCTGTTAGGTTGTGCAACCATTAGCCTATTTTGAATAGTAAATAAAGGTGTTGTGTAAACAATGGCGTAACACTTTCGATTCGGTTTGATTAGAAATTTGTGTGCGAGTTTTGAGTTGAACGTTGAAGTATTGGTAAGAGCTTCCCCCCCATCTGATACTTTGTGTTTGCCTCAGTTTAGTACGTGTAGGCTAGTTCCGTGTCGAATAAAAAGGTCACCATTGCTGTAGTGGCAATAGCGCCCGCCCCCACGCAATAAAACATATTTACTTTCTTGCGGCGCATGCAGCCTGGGTCCGTGTTGAATACATGTGAGTTGTGTAAACAGTGGCGCAGGGTATTGCTTGCTGGCGATTGTTGAACTCGTCGGCGAGGTTTGTAAGCTGGGTATATGGTTTCGGTCATGCAACCGCGTCTGCCACTCAAGAACGTTTTGGTCAACCTATCCAAGACTAACTTGCGCAGCATATATTTGAGGTAGTCAGGATTGGGAAACTCGTTCTAGGTTTTATCGCCTGGGGTGAGCGTTGTGGTCATACTAAGAGCACTTCACAGCGGCTGCCACTCTAGACCTACTTGTTGGAGCCAACTGAGGCTTACTTGCGTATGGTATAGATGCGATTTCAGAAGGTACTATCGTCGTACGTTTTCGAGGCCTTGGGATTGTTGAAGTCGTTCACGAGTAGTGTGCCCTTTAGTGTTGTGGTCATGGTTACAGGTTGAGATCGCAGCCGCCACTTAAGACCTACTTGTTGGAGCCCATTGAGGCTCACTTGCGTATCGTATCGATTAAAGGATTTGTAACATCGGCGTGCGTTATCGAGGCCTGGCGTTGTTGGTGTCGTTCGCAATTTTTGAGGTCTGCGGTTTGCGTTCCGGTAAGGGCTAGAGGTGGACACCACAGTAACTACTTGAGACCTATTTGTTGTGGAGGCAACGGAGGCATGCTTGCGTATGGTATAGAAGTCAGTTATTGCAAAATCGGCGCACGTTATTGAGGCCTTGGGAATGTTGAAGGGGTTCGCGATGCGTGAGTCCTGGGTTTAGCGTTGTGGTTAGAGGTGATAATCGCATCCGCCACTTAAGACCTATTTATTATAAACCATTATATTTTGATACTTCCATGCGTATGGTATCGTTTAATGGTTTTGTAACGTCTGCTAACGTTATCGGGGCCTTGGGGCTGTTAGAGACATTCGCGATCTTGGACACCTGGGGTTCGCGTTGTGGTTATGCTTAGAGTTTGTCACCACAGCTGCCACTATAGACCTATTTCTTAAAGACATTTGAGAGTATGGTGCGAATGCTATGGATATCTGATTTGTGCGAGGCCTGGGGATTTTGTTTTAATTGTTCTCGATTTTTGGAGTCGGGGGTTAACATTCAGGCAATGTTTTGAGCTGAACACCATAAATGCCACCTTAGACCTATCTGGTGGAGCCAATAAAGGCTCACATGCGTACGGTATCGACGTGAGGCTTTGTAACATCAGCGTACGTCGTGGAGGGCATGGGATTGTTGAAGTCGTTCGCGATTGAAGATCCCTGGGATTAGCGTTGTGGTTATGGTTAGAGGTTGTAATCACAGCTGCCACTTTAGACGTGTTTCTTAAAGCCATTTCAGACTTACTTGCGTATGGTATCAATTGAAGGTTCTGTGAAATAAGCGTTGTTTATCAAGGCCTTGGAATTGTAGAAGTGGTTCGCGATCTTTGAGGCACATGAGGTTAGCGTTTCGACAGTGGTTAGCGCTGGATCCCACAGCTGCCACTCTAGGCCTATTTCGCGAATCTATTTGAGAAATTCGTGCGTATCGTATGGATTCTGGTTTCGTTCACATCGGCGCATGTGTTAGCGGGGGCTGGGATTTGTTTTTAATACCTCACAATTTTTGTAGTCGGGGGCTAGCAGTCTTTTAACCACTAGAGCTGAACCACACAAAGACCACCTTAGACCTGTTTGATGCATTCCATTCAGACTGACTTGCGTATGGTTTTGACGTTAGTTTATGTTAGGGAGTCATACCTTATCGAGGCGTTGCGACGGTTTAAGGGGTTCGCGATGGTTGAGCGCTGGGGTTAGCGTCGTGGTTCTCGATAGAAGATGAAATCACAGCTGCCACTTTAGACCTATTTCTCAAGGCCATTTTAAACTTTCTTGCGTGTGGTATCGATCGAAGATTTTGTAACGTTGGTAGAGTTTATCGAGACCTTGTGATTTTTAAAGTCGTTCGCAGCGTTTGAGGCCAGGGGTTAGCGTTGTGGTTATGGATAGAAATTGTCACCACAGCGGCCACCTTAGACCTATTTTTCAAGAAACTTGATACTTCGGTGCGAATGGTATCACTTCGTGTGTTGTTTACATCGGCGTAGGAGTCAGCGAGGCTGGGGGGTTCAGAAAAAGTAATCGCGGTTTTTTTAAGTCTGGGGGTAGCATTCTGGCAATGATTAGAGCTAAACACCACGAATGCTGCTTTAGACCTATTCGGTGGAACCAATAAACATTAACTTGCGGACGTTATCGATGTGAGGTTTTGCAAGATCGGCGTACGATATCGAGGCCTTGTTGAAGTCGTTCGCGATTATAGCGCCCTGGGGTTAGCATTGTGGCTATTGGTAGAGGCTGTACTCACAGCTGCCACTTTAGACCTACTTCTTAAAGCCATTTTGATATTTTCTTGCGTATGGTATAGGTTGAAATCTATGAAAAAGTCGGCGATAGTTTATCACAGCCTTGAGATTGTTGAAGACGTTCGCGATTTTGAGGTATGAGGTTAACGTTCCGACAATGGTGAGAGTTGGACACCACAACTGCCACGTTACGCCTGTTTCGCTCTTTGTTTTTACTTACGTGTGTATCGTTTGGACTGAAGTTTATTCTACATCGGCGTACGAGCTAGAGAGGGCTGGGATTTGTTTCAGATGGCCCGCGAGTTGCTTAGTGTGGGGTTGGCATTCTCGTAATGATTAAAGCTGGCCAACGCGCATGCCACTTTATACTTATTTTGTCGATCCAACTAAGCATTACTTGCGTATGGTGGATAGGTGAGTTTATGTTACATGGACGTACGTTTTCGAGGCGTCGGGAATGTTGAAGGGGTTCGTGATGTTTGAGCACTGGGGTTAGCATTGTGGCAATTGCTAGAGGTTAAAATTACCCCTGCCACTTTAGACCTATTTCTTAAGGCCATTTGATACGTTCTTGCGTGTGGTATCGGTTGAAGTTTTTGTGACGATGGCGTATTTTATCAAAGCCTTGGGAATTCGGGAGTCCTTTGCGACGTTTGAGACCTGGGGCTAGCGTTGGGGTTATGGTAGGTAGTCACCATCGCTGCCACTTTAGGGCTACTTCTTCAAGAAATTTAACAATTCGTGGCGAATGGTATTGCATAATGTTTTGTTTACATCATCAGCGTAAACGCCAGCGAGGCTTGGGGGTTAAAACACATTGTTCACTATGTTGGAAGCCTGGCGTTAACATTTTAGCTATGATTAGAGCTGAACACCACAAATGCCACTTTAGACCTATTTGGTGTGGCCAATAATTACTCACTTGCGGACGCTATCCAAGTGGACTTTTTGTAACATTGGACTACGTTATCGAGGCCTTACGATCATTGAAGTCGTTCGCGATTGTCTCGCCCTAGCGTTGGCGTTGGCGTTGTGGTTATTGTTAGAGGATGTATTGTACTAACAGCTGCCACTCTGATACGGGGCGGCCATGACAGGCTCAATCCCGTACATGCACGCCGTACACAGGAATTTCA
>JALZUV010000111.1 GCA_023301245.1 Rickettsiales bacterium | reverse complement strand
CGATTGGCTTAATATGGCCATGGTCAATATGGCTTAAGAAATGATGCTTTACCTTCTCGGGCCAGTTTAACGAGCCAAGAATTCGTACACGGCTAACTAGCTTCCGCAAGTCAGCATCATGCTGGATGATATGATCTTTTTCTTTTGTCGATATTTTAATAGTTTGATTCATACATTAACCCAGCAATATGTGCTTTTTTATCTTTCGTTTTTCCCTTTTATTTTAAAGCTTTTCGGCTAATTCTTTAACAGTTACATAGTCTAATTTTCCTGTGCCTAATAGGGGAATCTTATCGACAATATGAATGGTTTTGGGGTTCGATAATTCGCTGATTCCTTCTTTCTTTGTGTAGGCAATAATGGTGGAGCGTTCAGCATCTGCTTGTTCGGTAAGGAGTATAAGCTGTTCGCCTTTTTTGGGGTCTGGCAGCGCTACTATCGCATGGGCAGTGTCTGGCCAAAGTTTGGCAAGGTAGCCCTCAACGGCGGTTAGCGATATCATCTCACCACCAATTTTAGCGAAGCGTTTAGCGCGGCCTTTAATGCTAACAAAGCCTTGTTCGTTAATATCGACAATGTCGCCTGTATCGTACCAATTATCTTTCGGGGGGACGAGTTTCCCCGGATTATCCGCCAGCAAATAACCTTTCATGATGTTGGGGCCACTGACGAGCAATTTTCCGCCTTCATCAATACCGGGTACGGGCTCTAACTTATAGCTGATACCCGGCATAAAGCGGCCAACCGTGCCGCCTTGGTTTTGCATCGGCGTATTGGCGGCAATAACGGGGGAGGTCTCGGTTGCGCCGTACCCCTCTAACACACGCACTCCGTATTTATCTGACCAAATTCTGCGCGTTTCATCTTTGAGTTTTTCCGCGCCTGCGAATACATAACGCACGGCGTAAAAGTCGTAACTATGGGCGAAGCGGGCATAGCCAGCGAGGAAGGTATCTGTGCCGAAAAGGATGGTCGCGTTAATATCATAGACCAGTTCAGGCACGATGCGGTAATGCAGCGGGGAAGGGTAGAAGAAGGTGCGAATGCCCGATAGTAACGGCAGCAATGTGCCGCCTGTTAAGCCAAATGAGTGGAATACTGGTAGTGCGTTAAATACAATATCGCTCGCGCTAAAATCTACCCGTGAGGCGAGTTGATAGCGGTTGGCCTGAATGTTGGTGTGGCTTAGTACTACGCCCTTTGGTGTGCCTTCGGAGCCTGAGGTGAAGAGGATAACACTGGCATCGTTAGCATCAGTCTGGTGGGCTTTATTTTCAGGGTTAATATAAGCTTGCACAAAGCCAATCGCTTTATCGGCTAATGTTACTTCTGGCGCTAAATCTTCTAAATAATGTACTTTGCTGCCTGCGCTTTCAATCGCCTCAATTAGCGGTTCTAGCTTTGCAGTGCTGATGAATAAGCGCGAGGTGTAAACATGTTTTAGTTTGGTTGTTTCGCAAGCCGAAATGACGCTCTTCGGGCCAGCAGAAAAATTAAGCATGGCGGCAACGCGGCCATAGGCTTGCAGCGCAAAGAAAACAACAATCGTGCCCGCCATGTTGGGCAATAGCAAGCCAACATACTCACCTTTTTCGGTATTTTGGGCTATCTTCTTACCTAAAATTAGGCTGCGCATGATGAGCGCTCGATAGCTTAGTGGTTGGCGCTTAATGTCATCGACTATTTTATGGCGGCCACCGTGTGTGGCCATGGCATCGCATAGGCCAAGCCATAGAGTTTGTTCAATATTTGAGGTTTTAAACAGCATTTCCGTCATCAAATCATACAGCTGATCGCCGATGGCGGCGCGGCGTTTACGGCCTTTGATTTCTTCGGCCACAGTGAATTTTCGCGGTTCCATCATGTGTAATGTAATTTTGGGGAACAAGCGAATACGCACCTTGCCTTTAAGGCGGGATAAGGGCGAATATTGCGCGCCTTCAATACGCACAGGCAAAATTTGGGCATCGGCTTTATCGGCAATCATACCGGGGCCTTCGTAAACTTTCATCAGCGAGCCCGTAACGGTAATGCGCCCTTCAGGGAAAATCACACAATGGCCGCCTTCTTTGAGGCGCGATATCATCGCCTTGGTTGCCATGGGGTTTGTAGGGTCGAGTGGGAAGGTTTTTATCATCGCTAAGAAGGGCTTAACGAACCATTTATCGGCAACAAAGCTATTGATGGCGAAGAAGGGCTGGCCGGGCAAATAGAGTGCCAGCAACGCAGCATCGAGGAAGGAGAGGTGATTGGATACAATCATCACGCGCTCACCTGCATCGCGGAAGTTATCTAGGCCTTTTACCTCAACGCGAAATAAAAGGTTGAGAATGAATTTCAAAAAGCTACGCATTGGTCGCTCCTTTACGTTTTGTTTGTTCAATAATGACAATGCGGTGCACAAGTGCGGCAACGGGGAAATTAATAATTCCCATCAGTAAAAATATTTCGATGACACTCCAGCCTAGCGACAATAATCCAAGTATAAAGATAGCCGAGCCAACCATAAATAATGCATTAATGATGTTGTTAGCCGCAATGACGCGGGCAGTTTCGTTTTTATCGGTGCGTGCCTGCATAATGGCATAGAGCGGCACAATATAAACACCTGCCGATACGGCGATGAGGAATAAGCTAATTACCACGCCCCACGCTGCCCAGCCTTGCAAGAAGGTGGCTGCATTGCTTAGCACATCGCCTACAGGCGGCACGTAAGCGCTGGCGAAGAAGTAAAGCGCGATAGTGAAAATGGCCATACCTAATGCCGAAGCGGCAGCGTAACTGCCTGTTACTTCGCCCTTTAATAAGCGATTGCAAATCATTGCGCCGACACCGTTCCCGATAGAAAATACGGCTAAAAATAACGTCACTACTTGTTCGTCTGCAAACATAATATCTTTCGCAAAACTAGGGAACTGTGCAAGGAAGGTGGCACCAATAAACCAAAACCACGAGATGCCGATAATGGATAAAAACACATCGCTACGGCTGCGGCTTTGTTGAATAATTTCCCATGTTTCGGCAGCAACGTTCCAGCCGATTTTTAGGTTAGGTGCAACAATTTTTGCAGTGGGAATGGAGCGGCTTGCAAACCAACCGATGACGGCCATAGCGACCATTAGATAGGAAACATTCGTAATGCCGCCTTCAGTTAAAATCATCAAGCCGCCAATGATTGTGCCGAGCAAAATAGCGAGGAACGTTCCAGTTTCAATCAGCGCGTTACCGCTAATAAGTTC
>JALZUV010000110.1 GCA_023301245.1 Rickettsiales bacterium | reverse complement strand
TAAGCGATTCTGCCAAGGCCGATTTATGCGGTGCAGGTAATATCGCCACCATCACGCAAGGCACAGGCGACATAAAAACCGAATCGGAAAAACATAGCCTAACGCTAGAATTCGCAAGCGAAAGCGACGCTGCCTAAAAACGGTAACCTAGCGATACGGAGCCAAATACTGAGTTCGTCTCCTGTTCGGTAAACTCGCGTGAGCGCCAGTTGATGGTGTAGGCTAACTGAATATTATCGTAAGTAGTGGTAACGCCCGCATTCGCATCGACCACCATAATTTCACGGTCAACCGATGCGCTACTGCGAAAGCTATTACCATCGAGGAAAATATTATGCGCCATCGCTCGCCCCTCTACTCCTGCAAAAAGCGACCATGCAAAACCATCATCAGGCACATAAAAATAGCCTGAACTAGTGACCGTTGGGCGCACGCGTGGGGGCAGACCCTGCCAAATAGCATGGCTTGGCGTAATTTGCATCGTCACCCCTGCCGCGCCGTATGTATAGATATTACCCACCGCGCCGCCCAAATGGGGGGCTACACGTAGGTAAAATGGGTTCATCTCGGCAGAGAAAGCCTCTGGCCAGCTACGCTGATACGCGACCATTAAGGCAGGCTCGTTATTTAATTGAGAATCCCAACCCTTAGGGTCAGGTGAATCAATTAGCTTATGGACAAACTTCTGTACCTGTTCGCCAAGCGCGTCAGGGCCTACGAGGCCAAAGGTGATTTCAATATCATCCATGTGATTGCCGCTGATAGTGTTGGAGCCAACCGAACCGTACAGAAAACCTGCATAAGGGCGGTCATTTTCATTCGGCACACGTTTCGTAATATCGCGCGGGGTGTAAATATTTTGCCCAAAGGTAAAATAAGTATTCGTGGTTTTATTCACCTCGAAAAACGGCAGGATTTTTTCAATTCCCTCTACAAGACGCGAGGCATTACGGCTTGTATCGTAATAAGTTAAGCGCGCGCCATTAGTATAATTTTCATCTGTGCCTGAGCCGCCATAAAGGTCATTTTCGCTAGTAAAAGTTAGAAAAGAAGTATCAGGTTGTTGAAATAATTCTTTCGGCATTTTCTCAAAGAACGTTTCTTCCTGCTCATCAGCTAACAGTAAAAAGGGAGTCATTAAAACGAAAAGAAATAAACCTATCATGGTGCTTGTTTAAACCGCCCCGCCTAAATAAGCGATAAGTATTTACGCCGCAACTACCGACTGGGCGTGATGCGCGTGAGTAATAGCGATGGCTAGCGCATCAGCTTCATCTTCAGTTTTCGCGTCAGATTTGGGTAAAAGTAGTTTCACCATATGCATCATTTGGGTTTTATCGGCTGCGCCTGAACCGGTAATAGATTTTTTGACTAAGCGAGCGGCATATTCATTCACCGCCAAACCATTTTGCGAAATAGTGAGCATAATAGCGCCGCGTGCTTGGCCAAGCTTGAGAGTCGATTGCCCGTTTTGCGATACAAAGGTTTCTTCTAACCCTACTTCATCGGGTGAGAAGGCTTTGATAATTTTGGTAATTTCTTGGCTTAAAAACAGCAACCGTTCGGCCAAAGGCAAGTTCGTTTTTGGCTTGATAGTACTAGTATGTAAAAAGCGAAGCTGCGAGCCTTCCACCTCAATTAAGCCGATACCGCATTGGCGTAAACCAGGGTCAATGCCGAGGATTCGCTTCACCCGTGCTTACTTAATTTTTGCTTGCGCCACACGCTCAACAATACGCGGCAGTGAAGCTAACTGGTTTTTCAGGCGATTCTTTTGCTTTTTAAAATTCGCAAGTTCAGTGCCTTGCAACACACGACCTGTGCGGAATTTCGCCCCTGCTGGGTTGATGCGTTTGCCGTTTTTCGAAATTTCATAATGCAAGTGCGGCCCTGTTGAACGGCCAGTAGAACCCACATAGCCAATTACTTGACCTTGCTTAACACGAGTACCATTACGCATGCCTTTAGCAAATTTTTTCATATGAGCATAAGCAGTTTCGTAACCATTATTATGTTTAATTTTAATGTAGTTACCGTAACCACCCTTGCGGCCTGCATAGTTGATTTTACCATCACCTGCCGCATAAATTGGCGTGCCAGAACGAGCGGCAAAGTCGATACCTGTATGCATTTTTGAATAGCCTAAAATTGGGTGCTTACGCATACCGAATTTCGAAGAGATGCGCGCCTTAACGGGCGTTTTCAAAAGCGCCTTACGTACCGATTCACCATTAGGTTTATAATAGCCCGAGCTACCTTGCTTATCGGTGAACTTAAAGATTTCCATCTTTTTGCCCTTCACCTTAAAGGCCGCATATTTTAAATCGCCATGGCCAACCACTTCGCCATTTTCTTTCGATACGAGCTGCTCGAACAATACTTCAAGCTCTTGCCCTGGCTTGATATCACGCTGAAAATCAACATCATAACTAAAGGCTTTTGTCATTTCGACAATCACGGGAGCAGGAATACCTGCATCGTCGCCTGCTTCATAAAAGCTAGAGCTTACCACGCCACCTGCGCGCGCGATTTGCTTATTCGTTTTCACCTTCACATTTGCGGCAGTGAATTTTTTACCCTTAGGTTTCACTTTCACGTAAGAAAGCTTACCTGTTTTAATTTCAATCGTTTTCAACTCAGCGGTTTCAGCATTTTTATGCTCTAGCTCAAGTTTAAATTTTTGACCAACGCGAATGCTACGCGGGTTATAATGTTTTTTCATCGCCTTAATGATAGCGTTTGTGGCATCAATACCGATATTATTTTCTTGTAGAATCTCGGCCATTGTATCGCCAGACTTCACTTTTACCGTAAGTTTTTCCTTAAACGGGTAAGTTACATCTGGCTCTTTCGGCGCTTCAACTTCAGCAAGTTGTTTAGCAGGCTCTTGCCCAACTTCTTCAGCGGCTTGTTCCGTTGCTTCTTGGACGTTCAGCACTTTCCATGCTTCTACTAATGCATCGCGCACGTTCACTGGGTCAGCCGAGGCTTCTTCATAGGCCGTCATATGAGCATCAGAAGGCGTGTGATAGCCCGTCGAAAAAGTAAGAACAGCAGCCATCAGCGCACCACTAAACACTGTGCTTGCCGCCAATAGGCCTACATTATTTAATGCACTGGTTTTATTAACCATCGTTTTACCGATTCGCATCACTTTTAAGCTTTTAATTATACTTTTCAAAACAATTCCCCGAGGGTTAATCCCGCTGTATATATAATTATACTAAGATAAAAATTAACAATTACTTAATTTCTACCAACAAAATGTGGATAACACCGCATTATTTACTCGTCGCTATTGCAAGACCACCCCACCCCTCAGGCGGAGGATGTTGCTCAAAAGCCACGATGCGCGATATAAGCAACTGTGCGAAGCATTGCAAGTCATCATTGCCATTTTTCAACCTATTGGCGATTTCTTTAGATTTTTTCCACTCTTGATTGCGGTAACTCACTAATAAATCATCAATAGTTGACCGTAACAACTGAAATTCCGCCGATTCGCGCACCGTTTTATCGCCCATTAATGCGAAGATTCGTACAGGCTCAGTCTTACCTTGCACCTGCAATAGATCTAATTCGATAACGGCAAACTCGTCTTTTACTAACTCGGCGGTATTTTCGCCCAACATAATATCGACACCATAAGTTTTCGATTGCCCCTCTAGGCGCGAGCCTAAATTAACCCCATCGCCTAAAGCCGAATAATCAAACCGCTGGTCTGACCCCATATTACCCACACAGCAATCGTCGGTATTTAAACCTACCCCCACTTTAATGGGAACGTAACGGCGGCGATTATACCCCTCTGGTAATTCTTCCAATTCCGACTCTGCTTTGAGCTTCGCGTTTAGGTCTTTCACTGCTTGCTGCATTTCGAGCGCGGCGTGGCAGGCTTGCGCTGCATGGTCGGCCATTTCGACAGGCGCATTCCAAAAGGCCATAATTGCATCGCCCATATATTTATCAATCGTACCCTTTCGCTCTAAAATAACATTGGTCATGGGGGTTAGGAAGCTATTGATAAAGCGTGTCAGCTCTTGCGCATTAAACCGTTCCGAAATAGCCGTGAAACCGCGAATATCGCTAAAGAATACCGTGATATTTCGCGTCTCGCCTCCCAAGGCAAGTTTCTCAGGGTTATTCGCTAAATCCTCCAGCAGGTCGGGGGAAACATAATGGCTAAAGGCATTTCTCACCTGTTTTCTCTGCTTTTCTTCACGCGCGTAATTGAGATAGCCCAACACCATAAATAACACAAACAGCGCTACAACCGGATAACTCGCATCCATCAGCTGGCTAAATTGCGTATAATAATACCATGCAGCACCCAAGGGCGCGGTTAAAATGGCAGCCGTAAAGATAAAGGTCAGCGAGGCGCTAAGCTTAGGTATAAGCAAAATCATCAACAAACCGCCAATGAATATCATCGCCCATTCTACCATCACCACTTCAAACGGGCGGGTTAAATGCGCGTCTGATAAAATCGTTTCCAGCAATTGCGCATGCACCTCTACTCCAGGCAATACAGGGTTGATGGGCGTCTTTCTTATATCCTTCAAACCCACAGCCGAAGTTCCAATAATCGTCAAAGCGCCAGCCAACTGTTTTGTCAGTTCAGTAGGATTTTTCGGATTCATTACCTCGGCAGCAGAAATATAAAGTGGCGCTTTGGCTGTTGGATATTTTGCAAAATGAACATAAACCCGCGCATGTTCATCGGTTGGGATTTCAAATTTCATTTGCGGCGTAGCGCCTTTGACTAAAATAGACTCCACGCCTGCCGTGCCATCTTTAAAGCCTTTAATCAGATAATCGTCTTTACCGCCTGATGCCACACGCAGCATCTCTAGGCTAAGCGACGGGTAAAGCACGCCATCAATTTGTTCGACCAACGCCACTTTCCGAATAGTGCCACCATAGCCTGAACGGGTGGAGAATAACCCCACCCCCGTGGCGGCCTTTTCAATAATGGGCAGGTTACTCACCAAGCCCTTATATTTATTGAGCATCGGCTTAACCAACTTATCGCCATCGGGCGATAAAATACCATAGCCCACTTTGCGAAGCCCAGTGCTTTGTGCGGGCGTGGCTTCGAACACTCCCACCTGCCCTGCTACTACGCGTGACTTGGCAATGGCTTGAGCGAATATCTCTTCATTATCAGGCAAACCATTAAGCGCAATGACAGCGCTTTCAGGAATATCATTTCGGTTTTTCAAAATTGCTTGCGGCGAGCTGCTGTCACTTTCGGCAAATACAATATCAAACCCCGTCACGGCAACATTATAGCTGGTCAGCTTATCGACCAATTCGGCGAGCTTCGTACGCGGCCACGGCCATTGCCCAATTTCGCGTAACGCGCGTTCATCAATATCAATAATGCGTACAGACGCGGCTTGTTTTTCAGGCATGGGAATGCGCGGCTGAACTTGCTGGTAAATATCGAACGTATGCTGACGAAGCGATTCTATCCAATGCATATCGGTACGATGCAACACCAACAAGCTGGCCAACATAAGAAAGCCAAGAAAGAAATGTGATGTTAGCCATTTGAGCATAAAGCCACCCTAGAACGAAAGTATGAAAAAGGAGTTAAACTATTTTACCAATACGTTTAATTTCCCAATGCAAATCAATACCACTGTGGTTTTTAACACGTTTGCGCACTTCATTGCCAAGTGCTTCAATATCGGCAGCGGTGGCATTACCATTATTTATCATAAAGTTACAATGTTTCTCCGACACTTGAGCATCGCCGATAGAAAAACCACGACACCCTGCCTCATCCACCAATTGCCACGCCTTATAGCCTTCAGGATTGCGGAAGGTGCTGCCGCCCGTTTTGGAACGAATCGGTTGCGTCTCTTCGCGCTGCTTTTGGATGGTGCTAATACGCGCGGCAATCTCCGCCGATTCACCCGCCACACCCTTTAATTTCGCGCCCGTAAATATCCAACCTTGCGGAATTTCTGCATGGCGATAATTGTAATTAAACGTATCAGGCGACACCCATTTCACTTCACCTGCGGCGGTAACCACTTGCACCTCAACTAAAATATCTTTTATTTCCGAACCGTACGCGCCAGCATTCATTGCCAATGCGCCGCCAATCGTTCCGGGGATACCTGCTAAAAATTCGCATCCTACTAACCCGCAATCAGCCGAATAATGCGCGACATTTACATCTAAACAACCTGCACCAATCGTGAGTATATCGCCCGAATGTTCCATCTTAGCAAAGCCGCGACCAAGGCGAATCACCACACCATCAATTCCGCCATCGCGCACGATTAAATTGCTACCCACGCCAATGACGGTCACGGGTAAATCGGCAGGTTTTTGTTTAATAAAATCGGCTAAATCTTGGGCATCTTCTGGCTTGAACAATATATCGGCTGGCCCGCCCACTTGAAACCAATTAGTCTTCGATAAATCAGCATCAAACCGATAGCGCCCACGAATTTTCGGAAGTTGCGATGCGTCCATCATTATTTCAATTGTTCAGGCAGCGCATTCGCCCATAGGCTGATAGTACCTGCACCCATGCACACCACAATATCATCTTTTTGCGCGATGTTTTTGATGGTCAAAGCGAGAGCATCGGGCGCGTCAATTGGCATCACATTACGATGGCCAGCATCGCGGATACCCTGCACGAGCGACTCGCGGCTAATGCCTTCAATTGGCTTTTCGCCAGCCTCAAAAATAGGCGTAACATAAACAATATCCGCATCGTTAAAGCAGGTGCAAAAATCGTTAAACAAGCTCTCCACCCGCGTATAGCGATGCGGCTGCATAACGGTGATGACGCGCCCACCACTTTCCGAAACCGCTTGGCGCGCCGAACTTAAAGTCGCCGCAATTTCTACGGGATGATGGGCGTAATCGTCAATAATACGGTAACCGTCAATTTCCGCCACATGAGTAAAGCGGCGCTTCACACCTTCAAACCCTGCAAGCGAGCTTTTAATTTCTGGCATTGGCATTTTCAATTCCTCGGCCACAGCAATTGCTGCAAGCGAGTTAAGCAGGTTATGTTTTCCATGCATCGGCAAATGCATATCGTGCCATGTTTGGTCTTCTTCCGTCAGCGGTTTTCGCATGTGTAAATCGAAGGTTTGGCCCGTGGCGCTACCGCGAATATTATCCGCATAAATATCAGCCTGCGGACTGGTTCCATAAGTTAAAATGCGACGGTCACGCACCGATGCGGCAAGCTTTTGCACTTCAGGATGATCAACACAAAGCGCGGCAAAACCATAGAACGGCAAATTATCAAGAAACTGCGCGAAGGCTTTCTTAAGTGTTTCAAAATCACCATAATAATCAAGATGCTCAGGGTCGATGTTGGTAATAATTCCCACCGAAATTGGCAGGCGGGTGAAAGTACCATCCGATTCATCGGCTTCCACCACCATCCATTCGCCCTTACCCACTTTAGCGTTCGTGCCATAAGCGTTGATGATTCCACCATTGATAACAGTAGGCTCCAGCCCCCCCGCTTCCAACAATGTTGCGGTAATGGATGTGGTCGTGGTTTTTCCGTGAGTACC
>JALZUV010000109.1 GCA_023301245.1 Rickettsiales bacterium | reverse complement strand
AGTCTAGTAGGTAGACGACATAGTCGCTGTAGTAGGTATGCTCGCCGCTTCCTTGGCAGCAGCACAGCTTGATGCGTGTTATACGTAGCGGTAATATTTCCAGTAGCCTCGGGTATCTCGAGTTCCTGCAAGTTCATGTTATACTTGTTGCTCTCAGAGATCGTAGAAGATAAGTTGATGCGCGCAGAAATTGTATGCGCTCGGTATGCTACCCGTGTCGTGCTATCCGTATCTTATTCTGGCATTTAGGACAGACGATTGAGGTGAATAGATTGCCCCCCACGGTTTCGGTACGATTTTCACAGCCGACCTCGACTTCACGGGCAAGGGCCATGGTGAGAGGTGATACCGAGTCCGTTGAGCGTTGGCGGGTCTGTTTTGTTTAGCCAGACAGCTGGTGGTGCGTTTCATGTCGGTTCAGTGGGTGCGCGGTAGCCCTACTTGTGCCGCTGCTGCTTCGGCTACTGCGATTGCTGGCTCTCTCGTCTCGGTATGTAGTCGTTGCGTCTTCTAGGCTAGTTCACCCCAACCCTGTCGGGTTTTTTTTAAACTACCCCACAGCCGCAAAGATCGGAGTCGCTGTTAAAAGAAAATTACTGCACGACTGGGGTTAAAGCCCTTTGCGAGCAAGCAGGGCCCTAAGCAAGCATGCGGGGCTCGGCCAACCCCGTCGTCTGGCTCGTGGGTCTCAGCTAAATAAGAAATCATGACCATTGGTGCAGGGTCTCTGCTTCCCTGACCCAAGGTTCACAAACAAGCCAGCCTCGCATAAGCCTGCCTTCATCCCTGCGCCGCGGGAGCTTTTTCTTCCCTTGATTCGGTGGAAGAGGAGAAACCAACAGAATATGCCCAACAAAGTATGCACCCACCCGACAGCGGTGCCAAGTGACCTCGAAATACGCACATCGCCAGGGACGAGAGGCGCCGGCGAGGGGGGTTCCGAGGGTTACCAAGTTTCCCGTTTTCACCCGGTCTTATCGTTGCGCCGTGGATGTTTCTCGCGTCGTTTCCCCCGGATTTTTCTGTGGATCCGACAGGCAGGCAGCAGTGAGATGCCGCAGGTTTGACGCTCGATAGCTGGTTGAATTGGAGTTCTAATTTTTTTCGTTGCGTTTTACGAGCCTAGCCAACAAGGGGACTGACCCGGTCCCAAACCAAGCCAAACTGAACTTTGTCCACCGACCTTCTGGCGGTTCGGCTCACTTGTTGTGGTGTAGGCAACCTCCAACGAATGCAAAAATAAGTTTAGATCCACCTGGTGGCGGCGAGAAGCGACTACCCAATGGACATGTCGGGGACAATCGGGCTCGCCCGTGAGGTGGGTCCTGGAGGTCCCGAACAAAACGAAGCAAACCTTCACACGCTCCTATCCTTGCGCCACGGGTGTTTGGTTTGCTTCGTTTTCGCGTCCGTGCACAGTGGGTGTTTTCTGTTTGCTTCGTCTCACTTGCTCCCCAGGCAGCAGCAGACAACAGAGGCAAGGTACAGTTTCACCTGCTCCCCAGGCAGCAGCAGACGACAGAGGCAAGGTACAGTTTATAGCTGGTTGAAGTGTCGCTCAAAACCACGCGTTACCATTGACGAACTTAGCCGAGAAGGGGACTAACGGCGTTCCAAACACGACCAACCTCATCCTCACGGATTGACCCCCCTTGCGCCGGGGGACATTGTTTTTCGTCGCGCGTGTTCCAACAGAAGCAACTTAAAAACCCATACCTTGTACAACGCAGACCGACCCGATAGCAGTGTGAAGTGGATGTTGAAAGAACACCTCGCTAATAACGAAAGGCGAAATACAGGGGGGTCCCGGCGTCCCGAAGAAAACCGGCTGCACTATTAACCTTCGCCATGGGACATTTTGCTGCGTTTCATTCGGCGTAAGAAGGTCGCCGGGTAACATGTACCCAGTGGAGAGACATACCCTGACCCTCAGCAGCATTGTTGAGTGTTTTACAAGCCTAGACCTCACCTGCAACAGTGCCTGCCGGCAAAGGGGCTCCCGGGCGCACCTCGGGGCAACCGGATCTCTGTCCCCCACCCGTGGTTCCTTTTGCCTGGAATCATTCGGTGTAACAGAAGCAACAGACGACGAAGACACAAGCCAGCGCTGAACCACACGATAGCCTTTAGATGCGGCTTCCTGAAGCACACATCGCGAATGGCGGTCCCGGGCGTTCCCACCGTAACCAGACCCATTTCCACTTGCTTTTATCCCCAGCAAAGTGGGGCGGTCTTCCCGGTTTCATTTGGTGTGAGAGAGGCAACAGGCACGAGGGGTAGAGGCCCATCCGATTGCGGAGTGTAAGCGAATTCCGAATACACACCTCGCTAACGGTGACACTCGCCACCACCGGGGGTCCCGAGGATCCCCAACGAAATCGACCTAATTTGCACCTGCTAATGTCCTCTAGCCGTGACATCTGGACTCGGTTTCTTGGTGTAAGAGTAACAGCAATCACGGCTTACAGAATACAGCTCAGACTAACCCGATACAACGCTGCACGCGGATGCCCAACGTACACGTCGCGCACGTCGCAGCTTGCTTGCAGGGGGGGTCCCGGGTGTCCCACACAAACGATGCCCATTGTCACCTGCTATTATCCTCAGCAAAGCTTGCGCCGAGGGACGCTTTGCTTCGTTTTAATCGATGTAGGAGGGGCAGCAGACTAGCTATTACGCCCCCGATTGCAGTGTGAGGTAGTGTTCTAATACGCACATCGCCCACAACGAACCTCCTCAACAAATGTTTGGTTCCGAGGGTCCCAAACTTTACATTTTGCTCAGTTCCATTTGTTCTGTGAGAGGCAACACCCAACGGATTCACAATACCGCTTACATCTACAGGATCGAACGTACTTCATGCCGTTGGAATTCACACATCGCCAGCAGCGAACCTCGACAAACGGGCGGGTCCCGGGGGTTCCGAAGAAAGCCAGACGTGCGAAATCGCACCCGCTCTCATCCTTGCGCCGTGGTTCAATTTGCTTAGTTTCTATCTGGTGTAAGAGAGGCAACACACTACGGATAGAGAACGCATACCTGAACCTGAGCGTCCTTCGACACGGACGTCACCATCAGCCAATACCGGAAAAAAGGGGGGTCCCGACGCGTCCAAACAAGGCTCAGGATATTGTCAGCCACTCCTACCCTCTGAAAGCTTCTGCAGTGAGGCATTGGCAACGGAGGCATATAAACCTCCAGGCACACACGATACAATTTCGACGTAGCTTCCTGAGGCACACATCACCAACAACCACACTTACAAACAACGGG
>JALZUV010000108.1 GCA_023301245.1 Rickettsiales bacterium | reverse complement strand
GCAGTCGCCCGTGTTTGTCACAGGCATGATGCTGGTGTTCTTCCTGCTCGGATTATCGCTAATGGGCATGTTCCATTTGCCCGTGCTAATGGGCAATGCTGCCATGAGTGCCGAACAAACAGAAAGCACTAAAGGTAGCTTCCTTACAGGCGTGTTAGCGGTGTTAGTTGCTACTCCTTGCGCTGTGCCGTTTATGGCGCCTGCGGTAGGTTATGCGTTTGCGCAATCGGCACCAATAACCTTGCTTATTATGGCCGCTTTAGCGGTTGGTTTGGCGCTGCCTTATGTGCTGCTAACATGGTTCCCCGCGCTGCATAAACGACTGCCGAAACCAGGTGCGTGGATGAACCGATTTAAAGAGTTCATGGCGTTTCCTATGTTTGCTTCGGCTGCTTGGTTATTATGGGTGCTAACGCAGCAAGTTAGCTTGGATGATTTAGCCATGATAATGGCAGTTTCAATTTTACTTACGCTCCTCATTTGGTTGCGTAAAAAATGGGCGAATATACTCGCAGTGCTTTCGGTTGGGTTATTGTTGTTTGGTCTCTATGGGCAAGAAAATGATACAGCAACGCAAAGCAATTTTGAGACATTTAGTTCGCAACGATTAGCGCAATTGCGTGCCGAAGGGCAGCCTGTATTTGTCAATGCAACGGCCGCTTGGTGTATCACTTGTAAGGTGAATGAACGAGTGGCATTGCGTGATGAACGCATCGCCGAAGCCTTCAAAAAACAAGGTATCACCTACTTGGTAGCCGATTGGACTAATCGCGATAATGAAATTACTAATTGGTTGGAGCGTTATCAACGCTCAGGCGTGCCGCTTTATGTTTTCTATCCAAAAGACGGTGGCGAACCCGTTATATTACCGCAATTACTCACTACCTCTATTGTACTTGATTCACTAAAGGAGAATAAAAATGAATAAATTACTTACCCTCGCGACGATGTTTGTCGCACTGCCTTTTATGGCATTTGCCGCGCTTGAAATTGGCGCAGATGTTCCTGCATTTGAAGCCATGGATACGAATGGAAATAAGGTTTCGTTGGCCGAGATGAAGGACGATATTATCGTGCTGGAATGGACAAACCATGAATGCCCATTTGTGAAAAAATTCTATTCAGCAGGCAATATGCAAGCCACGCAAAAAGCCTATATGGCGCAAGGCATAAAATGGGTGCGTATCATCTCATCGGCTGAAGGCAAGCAAGGCCATGTTAGCGATGCAGAGGTCAATAAAATTGCAGCCGAAAAAGGCGCAATGGCCAGTGCAACGATTCGTGATGAGTCAGGTGAAATTGGCCACGCTTATGGGGCAAAAACCACGCCGCATATGTTTGTAATTAATAAAGGTAAACTCGCCTATATGGGCGCGATGGACGATAAGCGTTCGCCAAGTTCTGCCGATATTGCTACGGCTACTCCGCATTTGACTAATGCATTGGATAATCTTATTGCAGGCAAAGCGGTTGAAGTTGCTATCAGCCAGCCTTACGGTTGCTCAATTAAATATTAGAAATTGAGTGATAGAAAAACGCCGCTTCGTTAGAAAACGGGCGGCGTTTTTTTTGCCTAGATATTAATACCAACTTCGTCCTCATGGTCATAGCCATATTTCTTTTCTTTCCACGGGCCTTTTTCAGGGAGGTCATCCGCGAATTTCCGACTCGTGCTATTAGCAATTGTTTGTGTTTCACGGTTCTCGGTAGGTTTTGGCGTGTCTACTGGCGCGCTTTCGGGGGCAGTAACATCATCTGCAATTTTGCCGTCATGGCGTTTAATAAACTTCTCCATCACGAACGAGGTAATGGTGGTGCACCATGTTTCGAACAAGACTACTTCTGACCAATATTTGAGGCGCTTTTGCCCCATTTCACTTTTTGCTTCTGCACCAAAAACTTTAGCAATGCCGCCCACTAATGGCTCAATAGCTTTGCCCGTAATTCCTGTCGCACGGCGGATTCCATATTGGCCATCGCTCGGCGCGTTTTTCATTAAATCTTTATCAATCGATTCGGGTATTTGGTTGATAATGATACTTGCCGCCATACCTGTTAGACGACCTTTAGCTACCGTCCACCCCGACTTGGTAGGAGTGTTGCGTAGAATTTCATAACGAGTTTCACGTTTGGCCAGCTCGCGCGCATCAAGCTTTGTGCCCGTGATGCTATCAAAGAAACTATCAAACTTTTTACTTAAGCCTGTACGGTTATTTTCGAGCACTTTTACAAAGGCCGCCATAAAATGCCCGCCTATATTAAGGGTGAATACGTTGCCGCCTGTTTCTCCCACCTTGGAGTTCAGAAGGTCTTGTTTTTTCTTCAACCAGTCCGATGCATTTCTTCCTTTATCGCCGAATTTCTGGGCAAAAAAGCTGGTAGGATTATCGCCGGCGACTTCTTTTGTGCCACCCAAAAACAGATCAACAATGGCGAGCGATAATAGCTCGTTCATTCCAAAGTTCACAATCTGATAGGTAAAGAAATCAAAGAATTTCTCACCGCGTGTACGGTTTGTGTTTACTGCATCTACCTGCAAGTTTTCAGGTAGAGCATTGTTGTTTTTAGGACGTAGTGTTTCCATTATAGTCCCGCCTGTACGTTAGAGTTATTCAATTCTGCTAGCAGTGCTTCTTTTTCGCTTTCCGCTGCATAGCTCGCTTCGCGCTTATCAATCGTGCCTTGATGCTTCTTCTTTGGCATAATTTTTCTGTCGGCCTTAGCTTCAATTTCTTTAGTGACTACTGGTGTTTCCACCAATGGCTTATGAGAATTAACGATAGGATTGGTGTTAATTTTTACCTGTTGAGTCTCTTTTCTTTCACCTGATTTTTTAGCAAAGAACTTACTAATAACATATAGTAACGAAGCTGACATTGCAGTAGCAAATACATCAACTGCGGCCAAGCCACCCATACGCTTGTAGGTGTACATTTGGTTTTCTTGTTTTGGCGATGCATTTTCGGGTAGAGCTAGACTTTCGCTATCTTTATTGGCCGTAAAATATTTATTAGCACCTTCAGGCCATTTATGAATTTTATTACCTACATTACCTGCAATATTTTCAAAGTCTTTTTCTAAACCGCCAAATGTGTTGGGAATTAATTTTGCGCCAATCCCTGCGAAGGTGGCAAAAACAACCAACCATGCGCCTACGCGGCCTTTAATAATGCTACCCCAGCTTTGCGGTGCTTCGTCTTTTACATTTTCTTCGCCAATGATTACATCTTCGGCAGTTCCATATTTTTCGTTTAAGCGTCGTACAATTTGCGCCTTATTACGCTCCATAGAGCGAATAAATGGTAGTGGAACTAGCCCGCCAAAGAAAGTCACCGTGGTTAACATCGCATCACGTGAAACACCAAAGGCATTTTGCTTTGCGGCATCCGAATTTAAATCCCATTTAATAGCATCTTTTTGGGTTAATTTTTGGCTGATTTTATTGATAGTTTTTTGGATGAAACCGCCCGCTTCCAATATTTTTGGAGCGCCAGCTTCAGTCATACTATCGTATTTAGCTTTAAAGGTGTAATCTTTGCCTGGAACTTTCCAGTGACTATCTTTTAGCGCAAATGCGCTGATGATGGTTAGAACGAAAGTTCCCACACCAGCGGTCCAAAAATACGCACGTTGGTCAAATTTCTTTTCACCAATCGTTGTTTTGCGTTCATAGCCCGCTTTCGTAGTTTCAGCTGCCCATGTTGGATCGCTGCTAGCTGACGTTTCGGTTGGCTGTTTTTGCGCCGTTTTATTTTCTGTTGTTGTTACCATTAGATGCTTTGCTCCACGGCTTGTTCAACAAGAGAGTGGCGGGCTTTAGCTTGGTGGGTCTTACCTACAGGCTTTGTTTTTTCAGTATATTGAGTCGGCGATTTTTTAGTTACACGAGTTTTCGTCTCGCTAGGCGCTTCAGTCTCAACAGCCTTTGATGCTGTGGGGATGTTTGCTTTTTCTTTCGGTGCGACAGTGGCAGCCTTAGCTGATTTTTTGTCACCCACATTGGTTTTAGGGCCAACACCAAATAGCTCGCGCATCATCAAATATGCATATTGCGTGGCTGAGGTAATGCCCGTGCCCATAAATTCGGTCACCACTTGGTCGGCGAAATAGTTCGCTCGTGCGGCTTCAACCGAGGTTTTATCGGTGCTTAGGGCAGAAAATATCTTTTTATCTTCAGGAGCTTTATTCTCATTAAACTTCTCTTGAATGTATTTTAGGCCACCAAATGCACCTTGGCTTACGCGTAAGATACCTGTTTTGCTTTTGTCAGCATCTGCTTTAGTGATGGAAACATCGATAGCTTCGGTCAAGCTAGCGGCAGTAATAACGCTAACAATCCCTGCGAAGCGTGCACCCCATACACCTGCTGCCGATTTTCCGGCTAGGTCAGAATCAAGTTTTTCATAAATTTGAGCGCGAGTTTCTAGGCGTTCCTTAGAAGGTTTGCTGACAAACTTGTCAATCAGAGTATCTAATGCACGTACTAATCGTGGCTTAATTTTAGGGCTTTCAAGTGCCCACATCGCAGCATTCGTAATATGTCCACCCCACGATAGAAATAATACACCGCCTGTATATTTTCCAAGCGCGTTTGATAAGTTATGTAAAAAACCATCTTCTTTCAGGTTCGCTTTTTCATTCACATTTTTAAAGAAGTTTTTTGAACCCTTATCAATGGTATCGCTGAGGTCGTAGAAGCTCCAACGATTAGCCTCGCGCTTCTCTTGGCTGCCCCAATGTAAAGGATTTAAGCTCGGGATATCAGAAAGATAAGAAGTTTTTTTATCTTCAAGTTTTACATCGAGTTTGCTGGTAAAGACGCCTTCATCAGCTACTGGTGGTGCGCCGTCTTTAAATTTAGCATCAACGAGTTGATTAACTTTGTAATTGGAACGATCTCTCACCATTAAGAGCGATAGCACAATATTACCTATCGTGTTAATGCCACCATGTACGATGACATCAAACAGCTTCCAGCCACGGGTACGCACCTTGTCAGTTTTTACCTGCAAGTGCTCGGCAAGCACATCCTTTTGTGCTTCGGGCTTGGTTATATTGTTCGTTTTTTCTACCATAATTTTATACCTGCAACGGAATAAACCTGCTGCATTAGTTATAATCTACCAGATATGGAGGGGGAGAAGTGTTAAGGTTTTATGACGACACGGTAATGTCACAATTATTTAAGCAGTTATATTCTTTAAGTTTTTGCCGCATTTTCGGCTTTTTCGCGAATTTCTCGCAATTCATCAGCGCTCGCATCCCATGTTCTTACGCCTTCTTCACCAGGTAATTGTATTAAATCGAGCCTATCAGGGTCGCGTACAAACAAGCGTTCTCCCTGTATAGAGCCAAGATTTGGTGGAATGTTGTTTTTCGATAATCCAACCACCGTGTAAGGGCCTTCGCGCATCATACCAAGCACTACGCGCGGGCGATCAATAAACACTTGGCTGCCGCGTAACATATCGTAAATATCGCGCGTATCGTTGGGGTGAGCGTTTTTCACAAGATGGTGAACCACCACCATGCCGCAGTTTTTCGTGATGGCGAATTCTTCAATTGCTTCAAAGAACTCACTCACAATTTCCGAATTATCTTCATCACCTGTCAGATATTTACGGGCAGGGTCAATGACCACTAGCGATACATCGGGCAATTTATGCAAGCGAGTTAGGAAGTCGCCGAGGTTTGACTTTGTGCCATCTTCATTCTCGCCAAAGTCGCTACGTTGTAGCATTAAGCGGGTAGAGCGGCCTTCAGGGTCCATCATATCAGCACGTGCATTGACAATGGCCGCGCTATCTTCGCCTGAGAAATAAATAACCAAACCTTTGGCCGATTCTTTATTCACAGCTTGGCCAAGCCATAGCGGTTGTTCATCTTCTTCCCAATCAATGGAGCATTGAATGGCCAAGCGATGCGAGATGGAACTTTTGCCCGTTCCCCCCGTTGCACCGACCACGGTAACCGAAGCTTTCGGAATCATGCCTTCGACGAGAAATTCGAAATTATCGTCCTTATCGGCACGGTCACCGCCCGTGGCTTCGAACAATTTAATATCATGCGCCACAAGGCGGAAGAAACGCATGTTATGATCAATTTTTTTCGCATCCGTACCGAATTTTTTATAGAGCAAATGTTGACGGTGGTAGGCCTCCCAACAGCTAGAGGCTTCTTCCAGAGTTTTGGCAGAAACCGTATAGCGCCCAATATCTTTGCGGCGGAAACCATCGGGCAGCATGCTATCAAAATTTTGCTGCATGAACGAGCCATTACGCGTTAGATATTCTAAATCCGAAAGCGGGTAGGCGTGATGGTAATCGTCACTCTCAATATCGGCTATTCCATAGAGGGGCTTATTACCGTCAATCACCTCAGTACCGGGGATGACGGGTAACATCGTATCCGAAAAGGCGATAATCTTCAGGCCTGCTTCATCATTTTGACCGCGTTTATAGGTGCCTATATGTGCGCCTATATCGCGCAAGCGTTCAGCTGACTCAGGTTCAAGGCGGTTAACGCCCAGCGTGAAGGCCGTTGCCCACATCATGCCAGAGCCGACAGGTTCGTAGCGACCCACTTCGTTAATTTGATGCACGAGCGGGTTTAGTAGCATCGGCGAATTGGGCAGGTTACCGTCATTATAGTTGGCGCGAATTTCGCGCACCGCATCAATAATTTCTTCATCCTCTGGGCCAAACCATATTTTAAGCGTGGCATTCACTGCGCGCCATGGGTCTTGTTCGGGTTGAGTGTAAAGGCACATTTTACCGGTCAGCCCTACATTTTCATGCGCCGCCCAGATTATTTTAATCTCACGCACAATGCGGTCAAAAATATCATCAGTAAAATAGGTCATCTTTGTGCATCCTAGCGTGACATGCTCGCTGCATACAGCAAAGAATTTATCAATACTTGAACGAACTGCATAGTCTGCCTAACCTGTCACTCATGTTCTACACTGTACCCGCTACTTACCCCCTTGCCGATAAAATGGCACAATGGCTATTAGAAAAATATCCACCGCAACAATTGTCGAAAATGATTGTGTTTTTACCCTCACGCCGTGCCATTCGCACCGTGAAGGAGGCGTTTTTGCGTGCATCAAACGGCCAACCACTGCTGCTGCCGCAGCTTATTCCCTTTGCCGAAATTGATGAAAGTTTTATTCTGCGCCACGCCAACCTATCGGCGCAAGCGATGGAAACACTAGAGTCTATGCTGCCAACTCCGCCACCCATGGCGCGTTTAATGGCCATGCAAGAGCTGGTCTGGAAATATGGTCAGAAGATGATTCCGCAATTGCATAACCGTGAAGCGGCGCTCGATTTAGCGGCAAAGCTGCTCGAGTTTATCGATGAAATGGATAGAGAATATGGCGATTGGGAAAAACTCGATACGCTCGCACCTGAAAATTTCGCCGAATATTGGCAGCAAACACTAGAGTTCTTGAAAATTATCCGCGAACATTGGCCACCTGTGGAGGCTTCGCAAGGCTGGATGCGCCCATGGGAAAAACAAAATAAACTGATTGAGTTATTGGTGGATGGGTGGCAGAAATCACCGCCAGAAACCTCGATTATTGCAGCAGGCACGACTGGTTCAACCCCCGCAGTGGCCGCTATCTTAAAAGCCATTAATGCGCTGGATAATGGTGCGATAATTCTCCCTGGTTTTGATACGGAAATTGGCGAGGAAGTTCTGCCACCCACTCACCCGCAAGCAGGTATGCAAGAGCTGCTATTGACCATGGAGCTAACGCCCAGCCAAGTAGCGCTTCTACCAAGTTGCGAGGCAGATGATAGCCAGCGCCAAGCCCTGCTGCACCATGCGATGATGCCTGTTGGCCAGTCGGACGAAGGGTTCGCAGGCGACAGCGCGGCGGCGTTGCAAAATATTCATTATTTGCAAAGCTCCAGTGCATTTCAAACCTCGCTTTCAGCCGCATTGCTCATGCGCGAGGCGATTGAATCGAGCGATAAAGTGACGGCGCTCGTAACGCAAGATAGGCAGCTTGCCCGTGCGGTATCGGCTCACTTAAAGCGCTGGGATATTGAGGCAGATGATTCGGCTGGCCAACCGCTGGCGCTTATCCCGCAATCTATCTTCTTGTTTCTGCTGATTGAATATGTGCAAGATGGCTTTAATGCCTCAAGCCTGCTGTCTATTTTAAAACACCCGCTATGTTATTTTGGTGGCAATAAGGCCGCCCTATATAGCGATGTACGAATAATCGAGAAAGAAGCGTTACGCGGTATCGCTGGCCCAACGTGGAATAAAATGCGCTTGGCAGCACAAGAAGAATGCACGACTCAACTGCCGTTTATTGATAAATTGGAGCAACATTTTGCGCCCCTTCAGCAACGCTTTTCAGCCCCCGATTTGCTTTTAAATGAAATGGTTGAGCAGCTTATTACTTTTGCCGAAATGCTGACGACAGATGAAAATGGCGAGTGTCATTTATGGCAAGGTGAGGGCTCGCGTGAGCTAAATAGCTTCTTCGCTGAGCTGCTTGAAAGCTCGCCGAATCAACCCGCTAGTATCGAAGAATTTGCTGGAATATTACGTGCCCTTATGCGGCCAAAGGTGGTGCGGGCGCATTACGGAACGCATCCGCGATTGCAAATTCTTTCGCCGATGGAAGCGCGTTTGCAGCGTTATGACCGTGTTATTCTAGCCGATATGAATGAGGGGAGCTGGCCGCAAGCGCCAGAGTCGGACCCGTGGATAAACCGCACCATGCGTGCCGAACTTGGCCTGCCATCGCCCGATAAAAAAATGGGTCTGCAAGCGCATGACTTTATTCAACAAGTGGCCAGTGGTGAAAGCTTTATGCTCCGCACGGCACTGGTTGATGGGGCGGAAACTATCCCAAGCCGTTTTATTCAGCGCATTTCGGCGATTTTGTCGGATAGTAAATTATTAGGCTCAACGCATCCTGCTTTGCAGTGGGTGGAGAGTTTGCAGCATCCTGCTGAAACGCCGTCTGCTACGCGCCCATCGCCTAAGCCACCTGTGTCGGCGCGGCCAAAGAAGCTTTCTTTCACTCGTATCGAAAAATTGATGCAAGATCCGTACAGCATTTATGCGCAAAAGGTTTTGAATTTGAGAAGTATGGATGCGCTAGAGCCCGAAGCATCCCACGCCGAATGGGGCACAGCAGTGCATAAAATTTTAGAACTCTATTTTAAATCGACCCGTGGCATTATGGAGTGCGCCGAAGAAGTGTTTGCTAAGGCCGATTACGGTTATGTGGTGGATTCGCTATGGCGGCCTCGCTTTGAGCGTATTGCCGAGTGGGTGTCGGCGCAACCCAGAGATTCTGCAATGTTTTGTGAAGTAAAAGGCGAATGGAAAATCGGCGATTTCACCATCACTGCCAAGGTAGATAGAATTGATGAAACCCCTCAAGGTTTCAAAATTATCGACTTTAAAACAGGTGCCGCGCCAACTAAACCCGAAATGCAGCAGGGTATTAAAAGCCAATTAGTCGTTGCGGCGGCCATCGTGCGTGCAGGCGGCTTTAAGCAATATGTAACCAGCAGCACGATTGCGAGCTTAGAATATTGGAAGTTGGGTGGGAAAGAGAATGGTAAAATTACCGAACACGCCACCGCCAAAGATGAAACTTTTGAAGATGCTGTAAAGCAGGTGGAAAAACATTTACCCGAAATACTTGCCGCCTATGATAATGAAAATAAGGCTTACGATGCTGTTCCAGAGTTTCGTTTTAAGCCGCAATATAATGATTATGAACATCTAGAACGTTTAAGTGAATGGTTGGACTAATGAATAAAATAGAAGCTTTTGAATGGATTGATACACAGCATGACCGCATGGTGGAAACCGTCTTGGCATGGTCGAATATCAATAGCGGCTCGTTTAATGTAGAAGGCGTGCGCGAAATGCGTAAAACGCTCGAAAAAGCGCTGGCGCCTTTAGGTGGCGAGGCGGAAGTGCTGGAAGTTGCCCCCTTGCAAAGCGTGAGTAAAACAGGCGAACTAGAAGAGATTCCTTTGGCCGAAGTGCTACGTATTCGTAAGCGCCCAAATGCGCCAATTAAGGTGGCGCTATCGGGCCATATGGATACAGTGTTTCCCAAAGGTTCGCATTTTCAAGAACCTAAATGGCTGGATGATAATACCATCAACGGCCCTGGGGTGACCGATTTAAAAGGTGGGTTAGTCTGCATGATGGTGGCGCTTGAAGCGTTAGAGAAAAGCCCGCTGGCCGAAAAGATTGGCTGGGAAATTGTGCTTAACCCTGATGAAGAAATTGGCAGCCAAGGTTCAAACCCGTTTTTGGTGGAAGCCGCTAAGCGCAACCATGTTGGGCTTATTTACGAACCCTCACTCGCCGATGGTACGATGGTAGGTGCGCGTAAAGGTAGTGGCAATTTTGTGATTGTGGTGAAAGGGCGTGCTGCCCACGCAGGCCGCGAGATTGAAAAAGGCCGCAACGCCATTGTATTGTTGGCCGAAATGATTGCCGAGTTGAATGCATTAAATGGAAAGCGCGAAGGCGTTACCCTTAATGCAGGTAAAATTGAAGGGGGAGGGCCAACGAATATTGTTCCCGACACGGCTATTTTACGCTTCAACGTGCGTATGCCTGAAATGCAAGATAAGCAATGGCTACAAGATGAGTTTGACCAAATGCTCGCACGTTATAACGAGCGCGAAGGTTATGAAGTTTCGTTGCATGGCGCATTTACACGCCCACCAAAAACGCTGTCGGACGATAATAAGCGCTTACTCGAATTAGTGCGTGATTGTGGTGCCGAGCTTGGCCAAGAAATTAAATGGCAACCCACAGGCGGTTGTTGCGATGGCAATAATATGGCGGCTGCTGGCTTGCCTAATGTCGATACATTAGGCGTGCGCGGCGGACGCATTCATAGCGATGAGGAATTTCTGTTAGTCGATTCGCTCACGGAACGCGCGAAGCTATCCGCTGCGATATTATTTAAACTAGCCGAAGAGGGCTGGAACTAAACTTCAATCACCGACTTCATGCCGCTGGCTTGAGAAATCCAATCGGTCATGAGGCTGCTTGATGGCACTTCAGGTGCAATTGAGCGCTTGCCTGCAGTGTTAACCGCTTCCATTTTCGCACTGAAGGTAGCCACATTTTGCTGGCTTAAGTCAGTTACCGTATTGATGCCGCTTTTATGGATAAGCTCAGCTGCTTGGTGATCGAGGCCTTTGATGCGCAATAGGTCAGACATACTCGCCCAGCTATCAACCATTTTCGGACGAACAGCAATACTGCTGGCAATCTTAGAGCGTTCCGCAGGAGCAGCGCCATGTTGCAAGAAGTCGCTAATGGTCGCAATACCAATTTCACGCAATGATGTACCCGTTTTAGGGCCCACGCCTTCAAGCGTCTCAATCTCATAACCTTCAGTTGAAAGATGCGCTTCAATGGTAGGTCGCACAGGCGCTGCCGCTTGTACAGGAGCTGGAGTTGGTGCGGGCTTAGGAGCAGGAGCAGGAATCGGCGCAGGTGCAGGCTTAGGCGCTACCGTCATTGGTGGCGGTGGCGGTGGAGTTTTTACCGCTTCTTTCACAGGTAGCGGTGGTGGTGGTGCA
>JALZUV010000107.1 GCA_023301245.1 Rickettsiales bacterium | reverse complement strand
ACCCTACCTGCAGGCGATGCGCTGATTAAGCCGTTTGAAAATACGCCTGAAACTATTCTCTCGCCCATTGCCCCTGCTGCGCCTGCACCTAAGATTCGAACTGAAGAGATTGAAACTAACGACCCTAACGTGCGCAAAATTTCATCAGCCACTTTCCGTCGCTTAGATGAACCCGTGGAAACTACTAGTGTCGAAACAACTTCATCGATTAGTCATAATCCTATTGTCGCGCCTATCGAAGAACCCGTTATGCCTGCCAAAACTGTCGAACCAGTGATTACCGCCGAAGCGCCAACCTTTACCCCTGCGGTAGAGCCTATAATGAGCGCCGAACCTATCGCCGCCATTGCGCCTATCGCTCCTGTTTTTGAAGCCGCACCTGTTACGCCCGAGCCCGTAGCGCCCGAACCCGTAGCGATGTTAAGCGATAGCCCAGCTCTTCAAGAACCTATTGCCCCAATAGTGGAGACTCCAGTCATCGAAACTCCTGAAGTAGAAATGCTAATGGAAGAAGCTCCCGCAATACACGCCCCTGCAATTGAGCCCACCCTCGAAGCCGCCATTGAAATAGACGGCCTAGATGATGATGATGAAATTTCCGCCGATATTTATGATGCGCTAGAAGAGGCTAACACTCCCACCGCATCGGCCGAAGAAATGGCAGAAGTAGGCATGCCCGCCATGCAAGCAGGCGAACTGGCTGGCATGGGAAACACCACCGTCGAAGTGGATGAGGCAGCCGTAAAATTACTTATTTCCGAGCATCAACAATGGCTTGATAGCGCTGGCGCAGAAGGCCGCCGCGCTGTGTTTCGCGATAATTTAAGCGGCATGGATTTTAGCCAACAACGCCTATCAGGTGCATCCTTCCGAGGCCTAAATTTGGAGCGCTGTAAATTTACTCAAACTCAATTAAACGAAGCTGACTTTGGCGATTGCCAATTAACAGGTGCCGACTTTACTGCAGCAAACTTAGATAGCGCCATCATGACTCACGTTATGGCCAATGATGTAGCCTTTAGCGCCGCGCAAATGAATAAGGTTGATTTTGGCGACTCTCAAGCCCAAGGCGCTGATTTTACACAAGCAAAAATGAGTGAAGCGAACTTTCGTGACAGTAATTTAAGCGGCGCAAAATTACAAAACGCTACCGCTCATCTCATCAACTTCCGTGGGGCTAATTTAGATCAATCAAATCTAAACCATGGTGATTTCTCGCAAGCGACTTTCCGTGAAGCTAATTTAAATGGCGCAATTTTAGAGGCCGCTAATTTAACGCAAGCCAGCTTTAAAGACACGCAACTTAATCGTGTCGATTTAAATAGCGCTGACTTCAGCCAAGCCCTAGATATCTCCACCGATGTTCAAGCACAATTTATGCAAGTAGAGCGAGCGAAATTGCATAATGAAGTACAAAAACTCGATCATATTCGTGATGAATTAGAACAACGCGAACGCGCACTTATTTCTGAACGCGAACAACTCCAACGCCAATTGCATGCCGAGCGCACCAAAGCGCCCGCGCAAGGTTCAGCCATAGATACAGGTGAAATTGCGACAAAATTAGCCAAAGGCAGCCGCCTATTCTTATTCTTCGGAATTGGATGGGCACTTCTTAGCTTCTTACTCGCCATCATCATGCAGAATGTAATTTCGCAACTTGAAAGCGGCGATTTAAGCCTGATTGAAATATTGTTAATGGGCATCTTAATGCTGATGCCACTTTTCTTATTTGTGGTAAGTATGTCGAAAGCCTTTTCGCTTTCTTACGCGTTACGCAAACTTGTACCGCGTGACCCTAACGAGCCTCAATAAGCGGTTTATTCTACCAAGGAATTCCCAGTGGGCCAGTTTTCGACCAATCACCGCTTGAACTATTAATGGCACCCGATGTGAAACGACAATAGGTGAACCCTTCGTTCCAACCTTGCTTATAGAGGTCATTTGCCCCCATTTCAGGGCGCTTTTTAAAGCCATACATCATTTTATAGAACATGGCACTATCAGCCGATAAGCCAGTGTCACAACCATCTTGCCAGCCAAGCTGATACTCTGCTGGACCTTCAGGCTCAATCATTTGCAATGACAGGGGGCGACAGCCAGAGAAAGCAACGGCGGCGCCAAGTAATAAAACAATAGATAATTTTTTCATAAACAAATTATAGCAAACCGCTTGTGCTACGTGTGTTACAGTTTTATGAAGATCCTCTATGGCAGGTCCCGTAGCTCAGTTGGATAGAGCATCAGATTCCTAATCTGAGGGTCACGCGTTCGAATCGCGTCGGGATCACCATTTTTAGGCGAAAGGCACCAAAAAGGTGCCAAGCTAATGACGATTTCAGAGTAGAGTATCGCACTCTATCATAGATGAAGTAAGAAATAACAGATTGATAGATAATAGATAATTCTACTAAAACGTAAATGGCGGGCATCGAAGGTACGACCCTAAAACCATTTTTCTAATTCTTAACCTATAGCGTTGAATCGTACCTTTTCACACTAATGGGGGCGCTATTACTATACTAACTTGATATTAACAGCAGAATCTTTGCCTTTGCTTGATTCCATCTCGTAACTAATTTTTTGGTTATCATCAAGACCTGATAAGCCTGCCGCTTCAACAGCGCTGATATGTACGAATACATCGCCTGCTCCGTCGTCTGGAGTAATAAAACCAAAACCTTTGCTGGAATTAAACCATTTTACTGTACCTGTAGCCATAATATTTATCTCTTTGTATATAATGTTACTCTCTTCCAAATAAGCTTGGAAAAGATACTCTCTTCAATAAATCATATTTGCTCTGGGGTAAAGCGCGCAACCCAACCTTACTAATTTAAGTGGTCAACCAATCGCACTCGTTTCAACTGCAATATTTCCCGCCCTTTTAAATATTAAGGCAGTAAATAGGTACCACACTAATTACAATTTCAGAGTACAGTATCGTAAGTCATCGTAGAATAAACAAGCAACAACAGATTGATCTATATTAGATAATCGTACTAAATAGCATTTGGCAGGATTCGAAGGTATGACCGTTAGGTTTTTTCCCTAATCTGAGGGTCACGCGTTCGAATCGCGTCGGGATTACCATATAAATAAGGATTATTATGCCGCATTTTAATTTACGTCACTTTGTACAAACGCTGGGAGCCAAGCGTGGGCGTGAGGCATTTGTGCT
>JALZUV010000106.1 GCA_023301245.1 Rickettsiales bacterium | reverse complement strand
GAACGCGAAGATTATTTGCGCCATATTCACAGCGAACTTTCCAAGCTCAACCCGCAAACGGGCGAAGAAGAAGAGCTCGCCGTTAAACGCCGCCAGCTGATGCAAGCCGAAAAGCTGGGCGGGCTATTAAACGAAGTGCAAAGCGAATTAGATGGCAGCAACCCCGTTGAAGATGCCCTGTCTCGCGCGAGCCGTCTACTCGCACGCACCACCGATGATAAGTTAGAGAATAAAACGCTCGATAATTTGCTAGAATCGCTCGATGCCGCGCAAGAATCTACCGCCGAAGCGCTGCAATATCTCGACTCCCTTATTCTCGATTCTGGCTACGACCCTAAAGAACTCGATTCGGTTGAAACGCGCCTGTTCGAACTGCGCGGCGCGGCGCGCAAACATAAACGTACGGTCGATGAACTAACCAATTACTTGAGCGAAATTGACGAAACTCTGAAAGCGCTCGACTCGGATGAATCGGCTCTCACACAGTTATTAGCTGAAGAAAAAATTGCCAAAGAGGCTTATGAGAAGCTTGCCGTTAAGCTCTCCGAAGCTCGCAAAAAAGTCGCCACAACACTGGCCGATAAAGTGATGGAAGAGCTAAAACCACTGAGGATGGAAGCCACACGATTTAAGGTCGCCATCGTCAAAATGGAAAGCGAACATTGGGGCGCGCAAGGGTTCGATAGCGTGCAGTTCGAAGCCTCCACCAACCAAGGCGTGCCATTTGGTGCGCTGGCGAAAATCGCTTCAGGCGGCGAACTTTCACGCTTCATGCTCGCCATGAAAGTGGTTTTGGCTGAACATGAAACCGACAAAACCCTCATTTTTGATGAAATTGATACAGGCACCAGTGGCGTGGTTGCCGAAGCGATTGGCGAACGCCTAAGCCGCCTCGGCAAAGCCGCGCAAGTCATGTGCATTACCCACTTACCGCAAGTAGCGAGCAAAGGCGTTACCCACTTTAAAGTCGCCAAAGCAAGCGATGGCGAACATACTCGCACTAGCGTTACGGCATTAAACGATGCCGAACGCCGCGAAGAACTCGCCACCATGCTATCAGGCAAAATCATCACCGATGAAGCCCGAAAACAGGCAGATACCATGCTAAAAGCGGCCTCATGAACACATTATTTCTAAGTGAAAAACCTATCGAACAATTGAGCGAGGAAGAAGCCCTGCGCGAACTCATTTGGCTGGGGCTTGAAATTACTGCTTACGATAAACGCTATTATCAAGATGATAACCCCGCCATTGCCGATGCACAATATGATAAACTGCGCCGCCGCAACCTCGCTATTGAAAATCGCTATCCGCATTTAACGCGTAAAGATAGCCCGTCTAAACGAGTAGGTGCAGCACCAGCACGCGGCTTTAGCAAAGTACAACATTCTGTACCCATGTTATCGCTGGGCAATGCTTTCTCCGAAGAAGATATGATCGATTTTATCGAACGGGTACAACGGTTTTTAAATATTGCAACATCGCCCGAACTTATTGCCGAGCCTAAAATTGATGGGCTGTCATTCTCCGCACGATACGAAAATGGCATTTTTATGCGCGGAGCAACACGCGGCGATGGGCAAATGGGCGAAGATATTACGGCCAATTTAAAGACCCTTAAAGCCCTACCAAAAACCATTGAAAATGCACCTACTGTGTTAGAAGTGCGCGGCGAAGTTTACATGAGTAAATCTGACTTTGCGGAACTTAATAAGCAACAAGAAACGATAGGCAAGCCGCCCTTCGCCAACCCGCGCAACGCAGCAGCGGGCAGCTTACGCCAGTTAGATGTGAGCGTCACCGCATCGCGCAAACTTTCCTATTTTGCTTATGGCTGGGGCGAACTGCAGGGCGAACATCCTGATACTCAAAGCAGCATGCTAAATTGGTTTGCTGAAATGGGTTTTGTCACCAACCCGCTAACCGAAGTTTGCGATAATGTTGAAGATTATTATGCGACATTAACCGATAAACGCCCCTCCCTCGATTACGATATTGATGGGATTGTATTTAAGGTTAATCGCCTAGATTGGCAGGAAAGGTTAGGCTTTGTCGCCCGTGCACCACGCTGGGCAATTGCGCGAAAATTCCCTGCAGAACAAGCACAAACACTATTAGAGAATATCGAAATTCAAGTAGGGCGCACGGGCGCATTAACGCCCGTTGCACATCTGACCCCTATCAATGTTGGCGGGGTAATGGTCAGCCGCGCCACCTTGCATAATCAAGATGAGATTTTACGCAAAGATATCCGCATTGGCGATACGGTTATCATCCAACGCGCGGGCGATGTAATACCGCAAGTGGTGGAAGTGCTACTAAATAAACGCCCAGCCGAAAGCCAAGCTTACGCCTACCCAACGGCCTGCCCTGTGTGTGGAAGCCATGCCGTGCGCGAAGAAGATGAAGCTATTTTACGTTGCACGGGCGGCTTAAGTTGTGGCGCGCAAGCCGTAGAACGGCTGAAACATTTTGCCAGCCGCAATGCTCTCGATATTGACGGGCTAGGCGATAAACAAATTGAGGCCTTCTGGCACGATAAACTCATTGCCACGCCTGCAGATATTTTCACCCTAAGCGACAAACGCGAAGAATTAGCAACGCGTGACGGGATGGGAGAATTATCGATTAACAATCTTTTTTCTGCCATTGAAACTGCGCGCGAAATTTCGCTTGAGCGGTTTATTTATGCGCTCGGCATTCGGCATATTGGACAACGTAATGCGCAGTTATTAGCACGTCGTTATAGCAATGCCGATGAATGGTTTACGGCGATGCAGCACGAGGGTGTTGAAGCAGATTTAGAAAATATAGAAGGCTTTGGTAGCGTCATGGCGCAAGCCGTCACCGAGTTTTTTGCGGAAAATTCGCAGGTCGAAATTGTCAGCCAATTATTGCAAATGATGCAGGTGAAAGATGCGAAAAAAATTGAGTCTAATTCGCCCTTGGCAGGTAAAGTGGTCGTGTTCACGGGTACATTAGTGAAAATGGGTCGAAACGAGGCAAAAGCCAAGGCCGAAAGCTTGGGCATGAAAGTATCCTCTAGCATTTCGGCCAAAACCGACTATCTAGTGGCAGGCGAAAAATCAGGCTCGAAATTAAAAAAAGCGCAAGAGCTTGGCGTAGAAATTTTGGATGAAGATGCATGGCTGAAACATATCTTATGAGCAGTGAATTTATTGGTGACTTGGACGAAGATAACCCTTTCGCCAGTCATGAGCATTACACCACCCTTACGGTTGCTTGCGAGCAAGAATCAATTGCCGCTATTGAAGCGCTTTTTGAAGAAGAGGCACTCTCGGCGGCCTCGTTTGAAAAAGAAAAAGGCGCACATTGGCAGGTAGAGATTTTATTACCTAATAAGCGTGAAGAGGTTGATTTATCGGCTATTTCAGGCATTCATAGCTACCAGCTTACGCCCTTAGAAATGCAAGATTGGGTGTTGGAAAATCAGAAAGACTTCCCGCCGCTAGAAATTGGAAAATTCTATATTCACGGGTCGCATCTTGCGCCCAAAGCCGATGCTGTAAGTATCGAAATTGATGCGGGTCGTGCATTTGGCACCGGCGAACATGCCACCACCGCAGGCTGCCTATTGGCCATGCAGAAACTGGAAACGACAGCCTTCAAAAAAATCGCCGATATTGGTTGTGGTACAGGAATTCTCACGCTCGGCGCGAAACACTTATGGCCAGAAGCCTATGTGATTGGTGGCGATATGGATGGTCCATCGGTTGAAACCGCGATTGAAAATGCGGAGAAAAATGCAATGCCCACCCTGCCCTTTGTGACTGCCGCAGGGACACAACATGCCGATATTTTAGCTAATGCACCTTATGATTTAATGATTGCCAATATTCTAGCAGGCCCGTTGGTTACGCTTGCGCCAGAAATGTGCGCGGCATTAGCAACTGATGGCACGATGATATTATCAGGCCTACTGATTCGCCAAGAAGAGGAAGTGATTGCCGCCTACGTCGCCCAAGGCTTAAAATGTGTGCATAGGCTAAACCGTGAAGAGTGGAGCGCCATCACCTTAATGCGCTAATTTATTCCTTGTAAGCGTCTACCACCACAAGGCCACGGATGATGAAATCTTTCGTTTTCTCAACCTCATCAATAGTCGATTTATCGAGGAGTTTGCGGTTATGAATATCAACCGCATAATCGAGCGCGCCTTCGCGAATTCCTAAATATTGCACCCCTGCTTGCCACGTGTTTAAGTTACTTTGCTTCATGGCCGTATAAACCGCTTTATCGAGGCGTTTAATCATTGAGGTGAGCATGGTACCGGGGAATAAATTATTCTGATTCGTATCGACCCCAATGGCATAAACATGCGGGTGTTTGGCGGCAGTTTCTAACATACCAATCGCACTTCCGCCTGCTGCGGCAAATAATACATCGGCACCGTTATTAATTTGTTCTTGCGCTAGCTTGGCAGCAGTTTTTGGATCGTGAAAAGCTTTCTCGTTTTTACCAATCATATGTTGCTGAATTTTAATATCGGGGCGGATATATTGCGCGCCTTGTTTATAGCCATAAGCAAAGTCGCGAATCACCGGCGCATCCATACCGCCGATAAAACCAATGATGCCTGTTTTACTGTGAATTGCGGCTATCATACCCACTAAAAATGCGCCCTCATTATCGCGAAAGGCGACCGATTGCACATTCTTAAAAAGCGGGGGTACTTTCCCATCAATGACCGAAAATTGTGTATTAGCGTATTTCTTGGCTAGGCCTGCCACAATGGGAACATTTTGAAAGCCCAAACCAATGATAAGTTTCGTCCCTTTACGCGCATAACGTTCAAATATAGTAGCGGCCACTTCGTTTGGTTCTAAACGGTGTTCAATGTAACTTACACCAAGTTCGCTTTGCGCCCGTTGTGCGCCTTTGCGTGCCATATCGATAAAGGCTTTGTCGCTAATCTCTTTATCGCCTTCATAGATAAGCACGACAGAGCTTGCAGTTTGTGCTAAAACAGGCGTAGAAATAAGGGCAAAGATGAATAATATAAATAAACGAACCATGGAAATGACTATACATCACCAACGGCTGGATGCCATCCGAAAAAAGCTTCGTCAAGAGGGGGTGGATGGATTTATCCTTTCCAATGGTGACGAATTTTTCAGCGAATATACGCCTGAACATGAAAAACGCATTGAATGGCTAACCGGTTTTACAGGTTCAGCCGCGACCGTAGTAGTGCTTGACCATGAACAGCCCTACCGTTCAGCCTTCTTCACTGATGGTCGCTATATGCTACAAGCGGCGAAGGAAGTGGATGAATCACTCTATGAAATTCATAATATTTCTGACATTACGCCCACTCAATGGCTGAAGAAAAATGCCGCGGGCGATAGTATTGGTTTTGACCCATGGCTAATTGCGGCCGAACAAATGCGCCGATGGCGCAAAACCGCACGCAATCTTTTATGGGTTCCGCTAAACGAAAACCCCATCCACGAATTATGGACCGATCGCCCTGCGGCGCCACAAACGCCTGCATTTGAATATCCCCTAGAATATGCAGGCCAATCGCGCCAAGATAAAATCGCGAACATTGTTGAACAGATTAAAGAAAACGACGTCAGCGCAGTGTTGTTAACTCAACCCGAATCGGTCAACTGGCTGCTGAATATTCGTGGGCAAGATATTGAACATACCCCCATTTTACTCTGCCGCGCTATCGTGACAGTTGATGGCAAAGTTTATCTTTATGCACCCGAAGATAAAGTGCCCGAGAATTTGCGCGAGGGTATTCGTGTTTACCCACCTGAAACTTTACGCACTCATTGTAAGCGTTGGAACCGAGGGTCAATGTGGCTACAATGTTCTGCCGCGCCCGTAAAATTAAAGCAAGCATTGCATAGCGCCGAGGTAGAGCTGACTGACAAGACAGACCCTTGCACCCTGCCCAAAGCACTAAAGAATGAAACAGAATTGAAACATATTCGCGCGACCCATGTAACGGATGGTATTGCGCTGACAAAATTTTTACATTGGCTCGCCACGCTCGAAGCAATGCCCACCGAAGTAACCGCTGCCGATAAGCTAGAGGGCTTCCGTAAAGAGTCGCCTGAATTTCGTGAGCCAAGCTTTCCGACCATTTCGGGCTTTGGCGAAAATGGCGCAATTGTGCATTACCGTGCCGAGGAAAAAGATTGCCTCACTTTCCAAGATAATTCACTCTATTTGGTCGATTCTGGCGGGCAATATTTGGGCGGCACTACCGATGTTACACGCACCATTACCATTGGCACTCCAACGCAAGAAATGCGCGAAAACTATACACGGGTACTGCAAGGCCATATCGCCATTTGTTCAGCAAAATTCCCTAACGGCACGACGGGCAACCAGCTAGATAGCCTCGCACGTCAACCACTATGGAACGCGGGACTCGATTATGACCATGGCACTAGCCACGGGGTGGGTTGCTATATGAGCGTGCATGAAGGCCCGCAATCTATCAGCAAGCGCAGTAATGGGGTGGCGTTGCAAGTAGGCATGATTATTTCCAACGAACCTGGCTATTATAAAACGGGCGAATATGGAATTCGTATTGAAAATTTAGTAGAGGTTATCCCTGCTAACCAAGAGGGGTTTTTAACATTCAAAAATCTAACTTGCGCGCCAATGGATAAAAACCTTGTCGTAAAAGAATGGTTAAATGATCAGCAAATAGCATGGTGGAATAACTATCATCAATGGGTACTGAATACGCTAAAAGAGACTCTCCCTAAAGAGATGGGTGAATGGCTAACGCAAGTATGTGCGCCACTTTAATTAGCCGCCCAAATAACGCGATAATTGTTCTTCCATATATTCAATATACCAAAGGAACATCCCACTAAGCGACATTATAATCACGACAAAGCTAATCTTAATTTGCAGTGGAATAATCACAAAGAACACCTGCATGTTAGGCATTAAACGCGCTAATACACCTGCCCCTAAATAAAGCATCAACCCCATCGCAATTAGAGGTGAGGAAAGCTTAATAGCAACATTAAATACATCAGATGCTAGCCTAGTAATACTATTGGCCATATCCCCTAAGGGTAACATTTCGCCAGGGATAAATAACGTATAGCTATCGACCAACCCTTGCAGCATTAAGTGGTGTAAGTCGGTGGCAAACACCAATACAACAAGAGTAACACTTAGAAAGTTACCAATGGCCGAACCTTGGCTAGCTTGCGAAACATCAAACATAGTTGCTGATGCAAGGGACGATTGAAAAGACATGACCATACCCGTCACATGCATGGCTGACACTAAAATACGTGAGAGAAAACCAAAGAATAGTCCAACAAACATTTCTCCCAACATAATTACCATTAATGCCATTGGAGAGGTGGGAATTGGAGGAAGTTTATCTTGTAAAACAGGCGTAAGCAAAAATGCCAGCAGTAGCGCAATTGGCAAACGAATACGCGGCGAAACATAGGACTCACCAATACCAGGAATAAGCATCACCCCTGCACCTACGCGCACGAATATTAATAAAAAGGCAAAAAGTTCAGTGACTAAAAACTGTTCTAAAGTCACTTTTACTGCTCAAGATCACTATCATATTGCCCTACCAGCGTCATGCGGTTGAACATTCGCTCCGAGAAAGCATCAAGCGTCGAAAACATGAAGGGTAAAAAAACCATCAGGCCGAAAAATACGGCGATAATCTTTGGTACGAAGGTTAAAGTCATCTCTTGAATTTGCGTCAATGCTTGGAACAAGGCAACTATCAAACCAACCCCCATCGCAATACTCATCACGGGTGCACCTGCAACAAGCAGAATCCACAAGGCATCTTTAGCAATATCAATCACTTCAATTTCAGTCATGTTCTAAGTGTAACGAATTTTCAACCGTTCATCAAATGGTAACATTTCTCGCCTATAATATGGTCAATGACTAATGAAGATGCTGATTTTGAAGATTTTAAGAGTTTTGATAATTCAAACACCCCTAAGGTTGCGCTTGAATATCTTGGTATACAATATTTTGACTGGCTTGCAAAAATCAACCTTTTGAGTGTTGACGAGAGCGAACGCCAATTACGTGGCGCAGAAGATGTTAATTACAAACTAGAGAAACTTGAAGAAGGTTTAGAATTTTACCTTACAAATGCCGATACTGTTCAGGAAAAACTCATCGAGCTTAATGTTGCCGCCTCAACCCGCTTAACACTGGCCGAAGGTGTGTTGATGGCGCTTGATAAGAACCCCGATATAAAAACAGTGGAACAAGCAGAGACTGAAATTTACGATACGATTGAAATACTTTATCATCATAAATTGCCAAAAGATTTTATTGAGAAACTGGCAAAAGAAGCCATTCCTTATATTGAAGAAACATTGCAAAACCCTTCTCGAAAGAATTCGAGAAATTTACGAAATTTAATAGAAGATTGGGTATTAGATGCGCCCATCAAAGAGCCTAAGTTTAGCCCCAAACAAATCAATCTTTTCAAGCAGTCGCGAGAGAACCAAACGAATGCAGTCAATGATTATCAATCCTCACTTCTCAACGCCTTGCAAGAGCCTAATCTTGATGCCACCATGCAAACTATTGTTAAAACCCGTCTTGGTTCTCTTGAAAAATTTCGTGGCGGCTTTCATAAGTTTTTACCTGCCCAACATGAGAAACTCTCTTCAATGAAGATTGATGATATTTCTAAAAATTATCGAAATTTTAAAAATAAATTTCACCCAGGGATTCAGCAAACATACTCTATGGCCAGCCAAATGAAGCAAATGCTTGATCTTGCTCCTAACGACTATTACGCGCGTGAAATTCCTGGTGTAAAACTAAAAGAGAATGGCATAAAATCGTGGACCAGAGCCATCGATAAGCTTTTCGCCGAAAAGGCAGCTATCTGGAATGATATGCACGACCTTAGCCGAATAAACCCAGTATTTTCTAATGCTGAGAGTAAATATTTTTTCGAAAGAGCATTGAATAAATTAAGTAAAGATTCTGGCTGGAACATTGAGAAAAACAACGGGCCGCGCATGGTGGATAGCGGCACGGTTAATTGGAATATTAGACTGCGCCGTAACGAGGCCCCAGGTAAAAAACTATACGCTGAAGTAAAACTAGATTCCCTATCCACCTCTTTATCTGAAAGCCCAGCCCACACAATTTATGAATGTTCGCGAATATTGAAGAAAGCAATAAATGAAGAAGTTGGACAGGTAGAAACCATCAATAAGCGAAGACGGATTAGCGCAGATATTCGTCAGAACATGGACAGCTTATTAAAAAGTCAGAAACACCTTACGCGTGAAGTTATCGAGCAATTAAATGACATTCAACATGAAGCAAAAGAATTCGAAAACACCCCATCGGCTTCATTAGAATTGTTAGAAAAATTGCTCAATGTCGAGTCCACCATTCGATTCCAATATGCAAAAAATCACTCCTCACCATCAATGGCCGCATTATTTTTCGACCAATTTGAAAAGCTCGTTGAAAAGAAAAACCAGCAAATTACTGAGAGTAAAAATCCCGTGATGGCCGAATATAATCAGAAACAATTAGATAGTCTAAGAAATCACTATAATGAATTTGGTCCGCTCATAACGACCGACGAGATTGAAGGCCAATTTACCCAAGAAGATCTTGATTTAGTACGCGAGCTTGAGCAAGAGCGACAAAACCGAATAACGCTGGATAGCCCTAAAAAAGGCAACCAACGATGAATAATATTAATGAAACCCTGCATGAATATTATCTGTATGATGGTGTTTATATTCGCGTCACTGCGCATGAAAAAACAGGCCGCCCCATAAAAGCCGAAGGGTATTTTAAAGGCCAAGGTTTTATGTCAGTCGAATTACTACCCGTCATCCGCAATGGCGAATGGGTTGCAGAGAAAGAGTTTAAGGCTGCCGTTATCGCGTTGAGATAGCCTAGAAATATGCCTGTAGTGGTTTCACTTTTAATCCACCTTTTTGCTGCGCTGCTTCAATCGCTTGAACAATCGCATGCGAACCTGACACAGTCGTGCTGTAAGGAATTTTTCGCATAAGTGCCGTGCGGCGAATACTAAAACTATCTTTAATCGACTGCGCACCTTCGGTGGTGTTAAGCACCAAATTAACATCGCCATCAATCATCATATCGACAATATGCGGGCGACCTTGCTGCACTTTATTCACTTGGCGCACTTGCTTAAGGCCATAATCTTGCAGGAACTTCGCCGTGCCGCCCGTGGCAACAATATCGAAGCCAAGTAACATGAGCTTTTCAACCGTGATAGCGATTTCTTGCTTATCAGCTTCTTTGACCGACACAAAGACAGTGCCTGCTAATGGTAGCGGCAAGTTAGCAGCCAAATGTGCTTTCGCGCGCGCTTCGGCAAAAGTCATATCGAGCCCCATGCTCTCACCAGTAGAGCGCATTTCTGGGCCGAGAAGCACATCGACTCCTTGGAAACGAGCGAACGGGAATACGGCTTCTTTCACCGCTGAATGTTTGAGTTTCTTATGCACATCGCCTGCATTATCTAAACCGAAATCGGATAAGCGTTCGCCCACCATTAAGCGTGCAGCAATTTTCGCAATTTGCACGCCTGTAGTTTTGGCAATGAATGGCACAGTACGGCTAGCACGCGGATTTACTTCTAAAATGTAAATCTCACCATCTTGAATGGCGAATTGCACATTCATCAGGCCAATTACATTGAGCGCCTTAGCAAGCTTAATAGTTTGCTCGCGAATATCCGCCATCATTTCGTCACTCAAACTATGCGGCGGCAATGAACAAGTAGAGTCACCTGAGTGAATACCTGCTTCTTCAATATGTTCTAAAATACCCGCGACATAAACATTCTTGCCATCGCAAAGCGCGTCCACATCAATCTCGGTCGCATTATTCAAATACGTGTCGAGTAACAGCGGCCCTTCGCCAAACATGCTGGCGATAGAAATAACATATTCTTTCAACGCTTCAGGCGTATGAATAATCTGCATTGCGCGGCCACCCAATACGTACGATGGACGCACTACTAGCGGATAACCCAAGACAGCGGCTTGTTCTAGAGCCTCGTGATGGTTATGGCAAATTTGGTTCGGCGGTTGACGTAAATCGAGCGAGAAAAGCAGCTTTTGGAAGCGTTCTCTATCTTCTGCCAAATCAATCGAATCGGGCGAAGTGCCGATAATCGGAATACCTTCGCGCTCTAATGCACCCGCTAATTTCAGTGGAGTTTGTCCACCAAATTGCACAATCACCCCTTGCAGATAACCTTTGGCTTGCTCGCCTTTAATAACGGCAATCACATCTTCTTCGGTCAGCGGTTCAAAATACAGGCGATCAGACGTATCATAATCGGTCGAAACTGTTTCAGGATTACAGTTAATCATGATGGTTTCGATGCCGACTTCGCGCAGCGCATAGGATGCATGCACACAGCAATAATCAAACTCAATTCCTTGGCCAATTCGGTTCGGGCCACCGCCCAAAATAATCACCTTATTTCGGTCAGAAACATCGGCTTCATTCTCAGGCGGGTTCACACCATCGCCCTCATAAGTCGAATACATGTAAGGGGTTAGTGCTTCAAATTCAGCCGCGCAAGTATCGATACGTTTATAAACAGGATGCACGCCGAGCTTTTCGCGCAAGGCAGTTACTTCGGGAGTAATTTTACCCGCAAGTCCTGCTAGCTGTTCATCCGAAAAACCGAGCTTTTTAAATTCTAAAAGTTTGGTCGCATTCAGCGGGAAGCCATTTGCTTTAATGTCGTTTTCCGCATCGACAATACGCATTAACTGGCGCAAGAACCATGGGTCAATTTTGGTAATTTCATTGGCTTCTTCCACGCTCATTCCAAGGCGTAATGCTTGGCCTACTTGCTGCAAGCGCTGCGCGGTTGGCTTGGCAATTTCAACACGTAATGCATTAAGTGGCTCGGCATCAGTTTCAGCATCGACCACAAATTCATCGAGCCCATGCAGGCCTGTTTCGAGCGAGCGATAAGCCTTTTGCAAGCTCTCGCAGAAGTTGCGGCCAATGGCCATTGCTTCACCCACCGAATGCATGGCCGTACCTAAAATAGGCGAGGCTCCCGCGAATTTCTCAAAAGCAAAACGAGGAATTTTTGTGACAACATAATCAATTGTCGGTTCAAATGCGGCAGGCGTTGCTTGCGTAATATCATTCGTAATTTCGTCGAGGTTGTAACCCACGGCCAACTTCGCCGCCACTTTCGCAATCGGGAAACCTGTCGCTTTCGAGGCTAATGCCGATGAACGCGAAACGCGCGGGTTCATCTCAATTACCACCATGCGGCCATCGGCGGGGTTGATAGCAAACTGCACATTTGAGCCACCCGTTTCCACACCAATTTCACGCAGCACTGCAAGTGAAGCATCGCGCATAATTTGATATTCTTTATCGGTCAGCGTCAGCGCTGGCGCAACGGTGATAGAATCCCCCGTATGCACGCCCATCGGATCAATATTTTCAATCGAACAGATGATGATGCAATTATCGGCTTGGTCGCGTACCACCTCCATCTCATATTCTTTCCAACCGAGCAGTGATTCATCAATCAGCACCTCGGTGGTCGGCGATGCGGCGAGGCCACTGGCGACAATCTCGTCATATTCTTTTTTATTATACGCGATACCGCCACCCGTTCCGCCCATCGTAAAGCTGGGGCGAATTACCGAGGGTAAACCAATACGTTCTAAATGCTGCTGCGCTTCTTCTAACGAATGCACGACCGCATGGCGTGGCGTTTCAAGATTAATTTTCGCCATCGCTTTATTAAAACGCTGACGATTTTCCGCCTTATCAATCGCATCGAGTTTCGCGCCAATCAGCTCAACTCCATATTTTTCTAGCACACCTGTTTCGGCTAATTCTTTTGCACAGTTCAGCGCCGTTTGCCCACCCATGGTTGGCAGCAAAGCATCAGGTTTTTCTGCCGCGATAACTTTTTCAACCATCTCCGCAGAAATAGGCTCAATATAAGTCGCATCGGCCAATTCAGGATCCGTCATGATGGTCGCGGGGTTTGAGTTCACAAGAATAACCCTATAGCCCTCTTCCTTCAGCGTCTTCACGGCTTGCGTACCTGAATAATCAAACTCACAAGCTTGGCCAATAACAATAGGCCCAGCACCAATAATAAGGATGGATTTTATATCACTACGTTTAGGCATTTTTCCTCATCATCTTCACAAAATCGTCGAATAGGTAGCGTGAATCGTGGGGGCCCGGCGACGATTCGGGGTGATATTGCACACTGAATATAGGTTTAGTTTTATGGCGCAGGCCTTCGATGGTGCCATCAAATAGAGAAAGGTGAGTCACCTCAACTTCTTTGGGCAAGCTGCCTGCTTTGACCACAAAACCATGATTTTGGCTGGTAATTTCTACCGTGCCTTTTTTAAGATTTTTCACAGGATGATTTGAACCGCGATGGCCTTGGTACATTTTCTCGGTTTCTGCGCCGAACGCTAAGGCGAGCAGCTGATGGCCAAGGCAAATACCGAAGATAGGAATTCCCTCTTCGATTAAATTTTGTAGAGTGGGCACGACTTCTTCTGCGGTTGCCGCAGGGTCAGCAGGGCCATTAGAAAGGAAGATTCCATCTGGCTTATAAGCCATAATATCATCGAGCTTATAACTAGATGGCACCACCGTTACGCGGCATCCGTGCGCCACGAGCGAACGAGCGATATTGAGCTTTTGCCCATAATCAATGGCAACAACATGCAGGCCGCCGTCGTTTGCTTCGTCTTTATATTCTTCGCCTAAACTCCAGCGAGTTTGGCGCCATACAGTGCTTTCATCGGCGCTGACTTCGCTGGCTAAATCTTGACCTTTAAGGGTTGGATGTGCGGCAAGCTTAGCCTTCATTTCATCGAGCGGGAATTTATCGCCCATTTTACCATGCCAAATGAGTGAGTTTTGCGCACCCTTATGGCGAATGTGACGCGTCAACGCGCGAGTATCAATGCCTGCAATGCCGGTAATTTCGTGGCGCAATAGCCAGAAGTTAAAGCTCTCTTCATTACGGAAGTTTGAAGGTTCGGTCGGACGTTCGCGTAGCACAATGCCTCGGCACGCGGGTTTGATTGATTCATCATCTTGGCTATTCGTGCCCGTATTACCAATATGCGGCGAGGTAAATGTGATAATTTGGCCTGCATAGGAAAGATCGGTGATGACTTCTTGATAACCTGTCATGCCAGTATTGAAGCAAATTTCACCAAGAGTCGTGCCTTCTTGGCCGACTCCATATCCAAAAAACAACGAACCATCCGCGAGTAAAAGGGCGGCATTGCAACTTTCTGGCATATCCGTGTTGGGCATTAAGACTCCTGAATTTTTGCGAAACTAAGCGAAGCAGCAGCAGGGGTCAAGTGGCATTAGTAGAAAATTTTCATAGAATAAAAATCAAGGCCGAGCTAACAATAGTCCCATGAAAAAATTTAAACATATTGCAGTGCTTTATGGCGGCTGGTCAGCCGAGCGTGAAGTGTCGATAAATTCAGGCGAGGCGGTGGCCGCCGTATTAAAAGATGCGGGCTATCGCGTTAGCCTCATTGATGCCACCGAAAATCTCGCAGGCGACCTTATTGCCGCCAAGCCTGATGCGGTCTTTAACGCCCTACATGGGCGCTGGGGCGAAGATGGTTGCGTGCAAGGGCTGCTCGAAATGCTGCGTATTCCTTACACACATTCAGGCGTAATGGCCTCGGCCACGGCCATGCATAAACCTACCGCCAAAGAGATTTTTGAATCGGTTGGCTTGCAATGCCCATCAGGCGATGTTTACAGCAAAGCCGATATGCTAAAAGCCGAACCCATCGCGCGCCCCTTTGTGGTGAAGCCCATCAATGAAGGCTCAAGCGTGGGGGTAGAAATTCTGCATGAACATGACAAGATGCATTACACTGAAAAAAACTGGCCCTTTGGCGATGAAGTTTTGGTTGAACCCTATATTCCAGGGCGCGAAGTTCAGGTGGCGGTACTTAACGGAAAAGCGCTTGGAGCAATTGAAATTTGCCCTGAAAACGGTTTTTACGATTATGAAGCCAAATACACTGATGGCAAGGCCAAGCACATTATGCCTGCCCCGCTAGAGGCACCAGAATATGCCCATGTTTGCGAGCTAGCCGAAAAAGCGCATGCGGCACTGGGTTGTCGCGGCCTCACCCGAAGTGATTTTCGCTATGATACCACCCCAAAATCGGCATATGAAACTGGGCAAAGTCGTTTTTATCTGCTAGAAATAAATACACAGCCGGGGATGACTGCATTGTCGCTCGCACCTGAAATTGCCGCACATAGCGGCATTAGTTTTGCGCAATTAGTAGAACGTTTGGTGCAAAGCGCGACCTTGGATAACCTTGAGTTGGATAATAAAACTAAAAAGCTAGAAGCTGATAATGGGAAAAAAGAAACCGTCAACGCGAGCGGGACAATATAAGCACGCTTCTAAGCAGCGTGCTAGCCGCAAACGTCGCCAAAATTTTAGCCGCAGTGCCAAGTTCATTACCTATGGTAGTGGCATAGGCGTATTATTGATTCTCGTTGGCTGGGTTATTATGAGCGGCACGGCCAATGAATGGAAAAACCAAGCCATTGCCAGCTTCTATAACCAATCTGGCGATGCGGGTTTTGAACTTGCCAACGTTTACCTTTCAGGTCACGATAAATTAAGCAAACAGGCTATTTTGCATCACAGCAAATTGCGCGCTGGCCAGCCCATTCTCGATATCTCCCTGCCCGATTTACAGGAGCGTCTTGAGTCGCTGCCGCAAATTCGCCATGTTGCCATCAACCGCCAATTGCCCACCGACATGCATATTCACATTTCTGAACGCTATCCCGTGGCCCTATGGCAAAAAGGCGAAGCGCTCCTTTTGGTGGATGATGAAGGTATTCTCATGGGCGATGGCGACCCCATTAAACACAACCACCTGCCACTGCTCGTAGGGCCACAAGCGCCTGAGAACTTGCAAAACTTGATGGCGTTGCTCGACGCGGCACCGTCGCTCAAAGAGCAGTTTGATAGTGCGGTTTATGTAGGCCAACGCCGTTGGAATTTATGGCTAACCAGCGGTATCGAAATTAAATTACCCGAAGATAATAGCAAGGGCGCGCTTACACGGCTTGAGTCGCTCAACGCTGCGCAGCCATTAAAAGGTAGCGACATTAGTACCATCGATTTACGCGTGCCCGAGCGCATGTTTATTCGTCCAAAAATCAAACTCGTGCAGCAGGCGGCGCAACAATTATGAATATGTCGCAACGTTTAAGTGCCCGCAGCAGCGAAATTGCGGTGTTAGATATTGGTAGCAACAAGAGCGTCTGCTTTATCGCCAATAGCGATGGCAATGGCGCAATGGATGTCTCAGGCGTAGGCCACATGCTTTCCAAAGGATTGCGCGGCGGTATTATTACCGATGCCGAAGAAGTGCGCGCCAGCGTTGTCACCGCTATTAGCAGCGCTGAAGACATGGCCGAAACGCAGGTCGAAAAAGTGCTCGTCGCCCTCACCTTGCCGCATATTCGTTCGCAACATATTGCGATTGATCTCGACCTCGGCCAAGACCCTATCACCGAACGTGACCTGCAAGAATTGCTGCATGAAGCCAGCAGCACTATCGACGAAGATAGAACCATTTTGCATGTAAACCCGTTTAGCTACGAGCTAGATGGCCAACGCGGCATTCGCGATCCGCGCAAAATGGTCGGCCAAAAACTCACCTGCCGCATGGTGATTGTTACCGTGCCCAGCAACTTGCTGCGCAACCTCACTCACTGTTTGGCGCGTTGCCATGTGGAAGTTACGGGCTATGTCGCCAGCGCCTATGCCTCGGCGCTTTCCTGCTTGGAAGAAGATGAAAAAGAGCTCGGCGTTACTCTGCTCGATATGGGAGCATTCACCACGGGCTACTGCGTTTTCTCCGCTGGCCAACTGGTTTATGCGGGCTCCATTGGCGTGGGTAGCCACCATATTACGCAAGATATCGCCCAAGGTTTGCACACAGGCATTCAACAAGCCGAGCGCCTAAAAACCGTCTATGGCAGCGCCATTGTTGCGCCCGCCGATGACGCACAAATGATAGATGTTTACCCCATCGGCGCTGAAAATGAAGATGAGAAGATGAAGGAAAAGCGCAGTCATCTAAATCAAATTATCCGCCCGCGTGTCGAAGAAATGTTCGAACTTGCGCGTGATGCACTCGATGCGGGCAACCTCGGCAAATTAACGGGCAACCGCTTGGTGCTAACAGGTGGCGGCAGCCAGCTACTAGGCGTGGACGAACTCGCCGCTAAAATGTTCGATAAGCAAGTGCGCATCGCCCGACCGAAAACAGTCGAAGGCCTCGCCGATGCTACTAGCGGCCCCGCCTTCGCCACCCCTATCGGCATGCTAAATTACGCGCAACTGATGAATGGCAGCCAAAGTTGGATGCATTCGCAGCGCGGCGGTTTTGGCCGTAAATCGGCAGGGCAATTCCTGCGCTGGTTCAAAGATAATTTTTAAATTAGACAGTTAGCTCTAGGCTATCTACACCATAAGCTATGCAAGCCTATTTACTCAAACGCCTGTTCCTGATTATTCCGACTTTATTCGGCATAATGCTGCTTAATTTTGCGATTATTCAGGCCGCCCCAGGGGGGCCTGTCGAACAAGCGATTGCACAAATTAAAGGCACGGCAGCGGGTGCTTCGGCGCGTATTGCAGGCGGCGGGGCTGGCGGCGATTTAGGCATGGCAGGTCAGCAAGCAGGCTTCGCCCAAGCCAGCGCAACCGACACTGCCTATCGTGGCGCACAAGGGCTCGACCCTGACTTTATTAAAGAACTCGAAAAACAATATGGGTTCGATAAACCTGCCCATGAGCGCTTTTGGCAAATGTTGGGCGATTATATCACCCTCGATTTTGGGATGAGCTTCTACCGCGATGTGCCCGTGTTCGATTTAATTGTTGAGAAAATGCCCGTCTCTATTTCGCTGGGGCTGTGGACGACGCTGCTAGTTTATATCATCTCCATTCCGCTAGGAATTATGAAAGCCGTGCGCGATGGTAGCCACTTTGATATTTGGACCTCCAGCCTGATTATTGTCGGCTATGCTATCCCCTCCTTCTTATTCGCCATTGTGTTGATTATCTTATTCGCAGGGGGTGAATATTGGCAGGTTTTCCCATTACGTGGCTTAGTATCCGAAAATTGGGATTCGTTAAGCTGGTTCGCAAAAATTGGAGATTATTTTTGGCATATGGCGCTGCCTGTTACCGCGATGGTTATCTCAGGCTTTGCCAGCCTCACCATGCTTACCAAAAACTCGTTTATGGATGAAGTAGGAAAACAATATGTACTCACCGCCCGCGCCAAAGGGTTGAGTGAACGCCAAGTGCTAATCGGCCATGTATTTCGTAACGCCATGCTGATTGTCATCGCAGGGTTTCCCTCTGCCATCTTAGGAATATTATTCACAGGTTCGCTGTTAATCGAGGTTATTTTCTCGCTTGATGGGCTAGGCTTACTCGGCTTCGAAGCCGCCATTAGCCGTGACTATCCCGTGGTGTTCGGCACATTGTTTGTCTTCACTCTCTTCAGCCTAATTTTCAAACTAATCGGCGATATTACCTATGTAATGGTCGACCCACGCATTGACTTTGAAAGTCGCGGCTAAACGCATCGTCATAAAGTCTTAATACTTCTCGTTTATAATCATTCCATGGTTAGAGACACAGATTTTACAAAAGAAGCGGCACGCTTTATTGCGGCATATATTGATAAAATGAAACAGCCCAATATGCCAGCTCTTGATGATGATATCCTAACGAATGACCTTAAAATCGGAAAATTACTGCATGATGCTATTGTGGCCGAAAACACAGTAGATGTCTTCCCAGAGTATGATGAGTCACAAGGGATGACCATGGCAGAATTTTTAGGGGAAACCCCTGACCCGATGTTAAAAACCCAATATAGCGGCGACACTACCTATGAGCTGGTTCTGCGTGGGATGAAAGAAAGTGGCGTTATTATTACCAGCAACACTCTTATTGATTATGGGCTTGATGCCAACCAAATGATTACCCTGCGCAAGCTGGCCGACCAATTAATTGATGTTACCCCTGAAATTAAACATTTGCCAAAGCCAAAGCCGTGGGAAAAAACATTCTTCAGTAAGCATTTTCTTGACCATAAAATTCAACTTATTAAAAATAAGGATTTAGATTTCGCCCTCTTATTAGATTTAACAGAAAAACTTGGAAGCACTGCTTCAGTTGAGTTTGATTTTCACGAGAATAATTTCACCATCGCCGCCACGCAAGAACAGTGCGCCTCAATTAAGGAACAGGTTCCTTATCACTGTGAGTTCGACAAAGAAGGCCTTGATAGTATTTTACTTTTCCCAAAAGCCGCAGGCAATGCCGAGGCAATTATCAATAGATTGGCGAATATTGAAATTAAGGGTGAGAAGCTCATTTCGCATTTAGAGAAGCAAACTTTTATTGAACAATTTAGAGAGAACTGCCCGCCTAACTTACAACGAACAAAATAACAATTAAGCGCTTGGCCCTAAAGTTGCCAATGCCACTTGTGGCTTGCCGAAAATTCTGGCAGACGCTTGGGCGATATGGTCGAGGGTGATGCTATCTATGCGCGCGGCCATCTCTTTTCCTGTGCGATATTCATCGTAATCTTGAACATGACGGCCAATCCATTCAGCTACCGCAGTTACGCTCTCACGGCGCATTAGGAGTGCAGCTTTCTGCTGATTTTTGGCACGCTGCAATTCTTTTTCGCTCACGCCTTGCAGCAATTTGCGCGTTTCTTTATGCAGCACTTCAAGCAGTTCTTCTTTTTTATCGGCGCTGGTTGCCGCATAAATACCAAATAACCCCATGTCGCAATAGCTGCTAAGGAACGATGAAACACTATATGCCAACCCACGCTTTTCGCGCACTTGTTGGAATAAGCGCGATGACATGCCGCCGCCAAATAGGGTCGTCAGCAATTGCGCGGCATAATATAGATCATCATCAGGGGTGATACCTTTAAAGGCCATCATCACTTGCATTTGTTCCAAATCATCGCGGATGGTTTGTTGTTCGCCCGCATGAAACTCAGGCGCGAATATGGGCTGGGCAGGCTTATTGCTAATGCCTGAAAAATGCTTTTCTAGTAGTTCGGTCAATGCATCATGCTGCAAATTTCCGGCTGCCGAAATAACACATGACGATGCATGATAATGCGTGTCAGTAAAGTTGCGTAAATCATCAGCCGTAAAACCGCGCACGGATTCTGGCGTACCTAAAATAGATTGCCCCAACGGGTGTTTGCCAAAGGCAACTTCATGCAAGCTATCAAACACTAAATCTTCAGGCGTATCGTGATGCATGCCTATTTCTTGCACAATCACTTCTTGTTCACGCTTTAATTCTTTTTCTTCAAACTGAGAATTACGTAGAATATCGGCTAAAATTTCGACCGCTACTGGCAGATGCTCTTTCAAAACACGGGCGTAATAGACCGTTTTTTCCATGCTAGTGTAAGCATTCACCGCGCCGCCAATATCATCAAATGCCTCGGCTATTTGGCGGGCGTTGCGCGTAGGCGTGCCTTTAAATGCCATATGTTCAAGCAAATGTGCCAACCCGTGCTGCGCCGTTGTTTCTTGACGTGCGCCTGCATTGAACGAAAAACAAATCGTCGCTGTTTCCACCGTCGGCAGATGCTCGCTGGCGATACGCAAACCATTGTCTAATGTTGTCAGTTGATAGCTCATAAGAGGCGGAGTTTTAGCGCATCTATGCGGGGATGCAAGCCGATTAATCGAGCACGGTTCTGGCTAAGGTTAAACAGAACACACGCCCCGAACCCGCTTGCTTCAAAACCTTAGCACACGCGTTGACGGTCGCGCCTGTGGTCATCACATCGTCAATTAAAATAATGGGACGGTTTTTAAGGTTAGCTTTGGGATTCACCTTAAAAGCCCCGCCCAAATTTTTCAGGCGCATATTGCGACTAAGGCTCGCTTGCGGTGGACGGTTCTTAATGCGCGACAAGCCCTCCAACGCCACTTCAACCTCGCAATATTTCGCCATGGTTTTCGCCAGCAAGGCCGATTGATTATATTTTCGTTTCCACATTCGATAGCGGTGGATGGGGATAGGAATTAGCAGCGCATTTTCTAGCGCCAGCCATTGCGGGGCGGCCTGTGCCATCCATTGCGCAAGGCGGCGCACCATAATGGGCCTGTCGTAATATTTTAAATCATGCACTAACCGTTTGCTATGCTCATCATAATAAAGCGGTGAGCGATGGCCATGAAACTGCGGCGGATTAGCCATACATGCCCCACATTGCGCGCTTTCGCCCATATCAAATTCATGCGGGTAACCGCAAACTGCACAAAGCGGATCGCTGATAAAATTGAGTTTCTGCCAGCAATTGCCGCAAATTTCGCCATTATCGGCGATAATCTCGCGGCATAAGCCACATTGCGGTGGGAATAATAGATTAAGAGAATGTTGAATCGCTTGCATAACACTTGCTGTAGCATAGATATGAAGGTAATAAAATGCTAACGATTAGGCGTTACAATAACGCAAATAATAGATAGCAATTGCAGGATAGCCCCATGAACGAGCCACTGTTCGGAAAACAAAAGAGCGACAATACCGAAAACCAAAATACGGATGGTAGCAACCAACCTAGCATGGATTTTGGCAGTCAAGAGGCGCAAAC
>JALZUV010000105.1 GCA_023301245.1 Rickettsiales bacterium | reverse complement strand
AATGACCTAAGCGAAAAATACGACAGGCTAGACGAAAAATATGACGCGCTAGACCAAAAATACAGCGACTTAAATTCGAAGTTTCAGGCCAAGGTTTTCGACCTAATGCCCGCCGAGAATTAACCCCAAAGGAGACGAATATGAACAAGCTAGAACAAGACCTGACATTCCATGTAAGAGCGCTAGACGCCGCTCAGGATGTTTTTGACGGTAAGGACTTTGCCGACACAAACGAGCATAGCGCGGCCTGTGACGCACTCACAGCCACTTTACGTAAAACAGATGAGTTCGCCACGGTGCAAATGTCACACGACCCCACACACGGCTCATTTACCGTTATGATTGACCGTGCGCCGCAATCCGTTGCGGGATTCGAAGGTCAAGATGAGCGGCTTTATGTCACTTACAAAATGACTGAGGGCGAGCCGCTTAAATTTCACGGTAGCCGAAAAGAGTAGCGTTAATGTCTAAAAACAAACCCGCCTGTTGCAGTAAACCAATCCCGCGCCGTATCTCTACGGCCAAGAGCGGTATTAAGCCAATCGACGGCAAGATATTCTGGCACTTGGATGAGGATTATCTAACGGATGACCTCACCAAGTACAAAATTATCATTGCCATGCAGCGGGCTTTTGCGAAATGGCAACCGCATTTTGAGGCAGAGTTTGAGCCGTCTGGCGATAAAGATAAATCGGCAATCGTTATCAGGTTCACGAATAACGATGACCCAAACATACCATATCAGTTTGACGAAAACACACTTGCCTATGCGTTCTTTCCAGAGGGCGAAAGTCTTGGCATCCATTCAGACATATATTTCAATGACGCGCACAACTGGACGGAAATGCATACGGATGACGGTTTCAATCTGTTCAAGGTTGCGGTGCATGAAATGGGGCATGCTTTCGGTTTAGACCACAGCGACGATGAAAACGATATCATGTACCCAACCTATCAGGCGAATGATGATGTTCTTATCACGGCTGACACGATTGACGGATTGCGCCGCCTAAACGGTTCGGTTCCGTCTATCGAGAAACCAAAGACAGACTTTGACCTAGCCGCCATATTCACCAAGGGCGAGAAATCTCTTAAGCGGCTGTACTCTGCTGACTTGCGGGCTATCTCAGAAATGCTTGGCATAAAAACACATAGGCGCAAAAACGATATGGCCGCTGCTATTGCCGCTCGGATTGCAGCATGATTGCCGTCACGCCTCTAGAAAAATCAAGTAGCCGTGAAAATCTTATATAAAATGGCCGATTGGCTGCGCTCTAATCCTTCGCCGCCAGTTTTCAACACGTTCCCAAATACGCCAGAGGAGGCTTTTATGGCTGATACCTTTATTACAGTTGACCGTAATCTGTCTGATAGCAAAGCTACGCTGTCCGATGTATATGTAAACGGCAAACTTATATGCCACGGCCTAGAAGATGAATATCGGGCGGTTAAGCGTTACGGCGAGACACGCATTCCATCAGGACGCTACAAGGTCACACTGCGTAAATTCGGCGGGTTTCACAATCGTTATTCTGCGGCCAAATGGTCAAAGCAGTTCCATCGGGGGATGCTTTGGGTTCGCAACGTTTGGGACTTTGAAAATATCTTAATTCACGTAGGAAATACAGAACGCGACACGGCGGGTTGCTTGCTTGTTGGTATGAACCGCGACGATAAATCAATGTCTATTCAACTCTCCCGAATGGCTTATAAAAAACTGTATGCACTTGTCGTTGACGCAGCCGAGAACGAAACGCTCTGGATTGAATTTGTGGATAATGACAATGCCGTGGGGTAAGTTACTATTCGGCGGCACGTTTGGCTATATTCAGGCCGCTCTAATCGGCACCGCCGCGATTGCCTTAGTTTGGATATGGCAAGACTATAAAGGCGCGAAACGCGATGTAGTGCGCTTACAGGGCGAGGTGACAACGCTCCACGGCACTATTGAAAGCAAAGACGGCGTTATCGCCTCTATGGGGCGCACAGCACAGCGTAGAGACACGGACAGCGATAAATCAAAGGATTTGGCAGATGATATACTCAAAGCAAAAGACGGCACTAGCTGCGCTTCTAGCGGCCCTATTGTCGCTGTTCTTGACGGGCTGCTCAACGACACAACAGGTGGAGCCTCTCAATCTTCCGACAAGACTATTCCAATGCTTGCAGGAGCCTATCCCACCACGGATAATTAGCGGCGAGACAAAAGACAGTGTGATTGCACTCTATATAAAAGATTTGGCATATGCAGGGCGGGATTGCCGCGCGCAACTTTCAGAGGTTGGCGAGACACTTAATCTAAATCCGAACATCGAGGTCACTGACATTTTAGTGACGAAAGAAAAACCTAAGAAGCGTTGGGTTTTGTTTTAAGTGCTTGGCGGGCCGAATAAGGGACTCGAACCCATGACCCTCAGACTTAACCGATGCTCTACCATCTGAGCTAATTCGACAGCCGCCAAGCACCTTCTTATACCACATTATCGGCACAAGAAAAGTTTATTCTAAAAGCGATATTTGCAAGTCAGTTATAGCCTTCAGGTATTTATACTTTCTCTTTACGTCTTCATCGGTAACGCAATCAAGCCTCATCAAGTCTGAATTGTGTTGAAGGTCTACGAGCTTCACGACTGTTGCAAGAGGGCTTTTCATCACACGCTCAAGATAGTCCTGATAGGGTTCACCTTTTCGTTTAGTTATACAATCAACGGCAAACGAGACAGCGCTGCCAAAATCAAATTCAATATCTT